>NZ_JBQENT010000030.1:0-61915 GCF_052044855.1 Metabacillus sp. 22489 | reverse complement strand
TAAAGTGAAAAAGTCTATAAAGAAAGGCGACTATCCGTCCAAAAAATGAACGGATAGTCGCCTTTTTCGTTTACGATCTTGAAATAAAATTAAAAAACGTAAGTTTTTCAGTGGCCTCGTAAAGATTCTGGTCTTTTTTAGAAGCTGTATTAATAAATATAGTAAAACAAAAATTCAAATTTATAAAAAAGAATGTTTGGATGATCTTATAATAGGAGAATGAATAGTGAATTATATTGAGTTATTTAGCCAAGAGACATATACAATATTCTTTCGAATAATTGTTGCAACGTTTTTATGTGGAGTTATTGGTTTGGAAAGAGAATTTAATAATCATCCTGCAGGGTTTCGTACACATCTCCTGGTAGGTATGGGCTCTTGCTTAATGATGATTTTATCATTATATGGATTTAATGAATATATTGAAAGTAACGGGAATATTCGATTTGATCCGGCAAGAATTCCATCATATGTTATAAGTGGAATAGGATTTTTAGGTGGTGGAACAATTTTAGTAAAAGGTGCGACTGTGAGGGGACTAACTACAGCTGCATCTATTTGGATTGTAGCAGGTTTAGGTTTAGTTATTGGAGCTGGAATGTATGGGGCCGCACTTTTTACGACTATTATGGTTTTAATGTGTTTAATCTTTTTAAATCGTCTTGAGAAGTATATGAATAGTAAAAAGTTAAGAAGAAAAATAAAGGTTGTTATAAAATCTAATAAAGGCAAAGTAGATCAGGTAATTAAAAAACTAAATACATATAATTTAAAAATCACAAAAGTTATGTTGACGGAATGTCATAAAAATAGTGAGGGTTTGGTTACTTTAAACTATACAATAGATGTAAATATGCCAACAATTGAACAACATGTAATAGAAAGAATTATTGTCGAAAATCCTGAAATAGAAAAAATATACTAATGGGTTTTACATAAGGTAATTTTGGCAATATTTAAAGTGAAACAGAAAAGTTGAAAAATTTTTCTGTTCGTTTTATAGTAAGATTAAAGTCAAATATAGTCAAAGTCAGTGAGGGGGAGGTAGAGTGAGAAATATTTCGGACATTATTGAACAATACTTAAAACATGTTTTGGATAATAGTGGGAAAGAAATAGTTGAAATTAAACGTAGTGAAATTGCGGATAAATTTCAATGTGTACCTTCACAGATAAACTATGTAATTAATACAAGATTTACAATCGAAAGAGGCTATGTTGTTGAAAGTAAACGTGGTGGAGGAGGCTATATTCGGATTATTAAAGTTCAAGCAAATAATCAAGCACATCTTCTAGACCAAATTCTCCACTTGATAAATCACCGCCTTTCACAAGCAGCTGCAGAAGATATTATCGGTAGACTCGTTAGTGAGGAAGTTATATCTGAAAGGGAAGCAAAGCTAATGTTAAGTGTTATTGATCGCTCAGTTCTGTATATAGATTTACCGCATCGAGATGAATTGAGGGCAAGAATGGTAAAGGCAATGTTAACCTCGTTGAAATATAAGTAGAAAGTAGGGGAGACGGATGATATGCCAGGAATGTAATGAAAGACCGGCTACGTTTCACTTTACAAAAGTGATTAATGGTGAAAAAACCCAGGTTCATATGTGTGAGCATTGTGCTCAAGGAAACAGTGATCTCTTTATGTTTAATGGTAGCGCTGGTTTTTCGTTAAATAATTTGCTTACAGGTCTTCTAAATATGGAAACAGGAAAGGTTAAGCAAGAAAATAATGTTTTTCATTCGAATGATCAACCACACTGTGAACAATGTAAAATGACTCTTCAACAATTTAAAAAGGTTGGTCGATTCGGTTGTTCCAATTGCTACCCGACCTTTAAAAACTATATAACACCAATCCTTAAACGTGTACATGGTGGGAATACAGTGCATGCGGGTAAAATCCCTAAGCGTATTGGTGGCGACCTTCATATTCGAAAACAAATCGAAATTTTAAAAAGTAAAATTAATGAATATATCCTTCAAGAGGAATTTGAAAAAGCAGCAGAAGTAAGAGATGAAATAAAATCACTGGAAAAAAAGTTAAGCAATAAGGAGGGATTGTGATGTCACTCCAGAAATTTACGAATAGGGCAGTTAGTGCATGGATGAAAGATGGTCCAGACTCAGATATTGTCCTTAGTAGCCGAATTCGTTTAGCTAGAAATATTGATATGTATAAATTTCCGACCATTTCAACAAATGAAGAGCTGCAGAATATTTTAACGTTTTTTGAAACAACGTATTCAAGTAAAGGATTCGAACATATTGGTCAATTAGAGCTAATAAAGATGAATGAGATGCAACCGATTCAAAAGCGAGTATTGGTTGAAAAGCATTTAATAAGTCCGAATCTAGCAGAAAACTCTTCCTATGGAGGTTGCTTATTATCTGAAAATGAAGAAGTAAGCATCATGATTAATGAAGAAGACCATATCAGAATTCAATGCTTATTCCCAGGATTTCAGTTAACTGAAGCGTTGGAAATGGCGAATAAATTAGATGATTGGATTGAAAAAGAGGTTGATTATGCTTTTGATGAAAAACTAGGGTATTTAACTAGTTGTCCAACAAATGTTGGGACTGGATTGCGTGCTTCTGTTATGATGCATTTACCGGCTTTAGTCCTTACGCAAAAAATTAACCGAATAATCCCAGCAATAAATCAACTAGGCTTAGTTGTAAGAGGTATTTATGGTGAGGGTAGTGAAGCAATCGGGAACCTATTCCAGATTTCTAATCAAATAACATTAGGTAAATCTGAGAAAGACATTGTAGAGGATCTCATTAGTGTAGTCCAACAGTTAATAACACAGGAAAGAAGTACGAGAGAAGCATTGTATAATTCCTCACAGACCCAACTTGAGGATAGGGTATATCGTTCCTTTGGTACATTGGCATATAGTCGTATAATCGAATCTAATGAAACTGCAAAATGTCTTTCAGATGTTAGATTAGGTATTGATTTAGGAATAATTAAAGATGTATCGCGAAACATGCTTAACGAGTTAATGATATTAACACAACCTGGTTTCTTACAGCAATACTTTGGTGGCCCATTACGACCAGAAGAAAGAGATGTACGGCGATCTGCTTTAATTAGGGAGCGTTTAAATCTAGAAATGGAACGAAACAAACGGATGGAGGATGAATAGTCATGATGTTTGGAAGATTTACAGAGCGCGCACAAAAGGTACTTGCTTTAGCACAAGAGGAAGCAGTTCGTTTAGGTCATAATAATATCGGAACGGAACATATTTTACTAGGACTTGTGAGTGAAGGTGAAGGAATTGCGGCAAAAGCTTTAATCGCTTTAGGCCTTGGACCAGAGAAAATCCAAAAAGAAGTCGAAGGATTAATTGGCAGAGGTCAGGATGTATCACAAACAATTCACTATACACCTAGAGCAAAAAAGGTAATAGAACTATCAATGGACGAAGCGAGAAAATTAGGTCATTCGTATGTAGGGACTGAGCATATTTTATTAGGGCTTATTCGTGAAGGCGAAGGTGTTGCAGCAAGAGTATTAAACAACCTAGGTGTAAGCCTTAATAAAGCGAGACAACAAGTCCTTCAATTGCTAGGCAGCAATGAAACATCATCTAATCATCAAGGTGGAAGCATGGCTAGTGCGAATACGCCAACGCTTGATAGTTTAGCTCGTGATTTAACGGCGATAGCTAGAGAAGGAAGTCTAGATCCTGTTATTGGTCGTAGTAAAGAAATTCAACGCGTTATTGAAGTGTTAAGCAGACGGACAAAAAACAACCCAGTATTAATCGGGGAGCCTGGTGTAGGTAAAACAGCTATTGCTGAAGGATTAGCACAGCAAATTGTTCAAAATGAGGTTCCGGAAATATTAAGAGATAAACGGGTTATGACTCTTGATATGGGTACAGTTGTAGCTGGTACGAAATATCGTGGTGAATTCGAGGATAGACTTAAAAAAGTAATGGATGAAATTCGTCAAGCAGGAAACATCATTTTGTTTATCGATGAATTACACACGTTAATTGGTGCAGGCGGTGCTGAGGGTGCTATCGATGCGTCAAATATTTTAAAGCCTTCATTAGCACGAGGTGAATTGCAATGTATCGGTGCTACAACACTTGATGAATATCGAAAATACATTGAAAAAGATGCTGCACTTGAAAGAAGATTCCAACCTATTCAAGTGGATGAACCAACAATTGAAGAAAGTATTAAAATCTTAAAAGGCTTACGTGATAGATATGAAGCACATCATCGAGTTTCAATTACAGATGAAGCAATTGATGCTGCAGTTAAATTGTCAGATCGTTATATATCTGATCGCTTCTTGCCAGATAAAGCAATTGATTTAATTGATGAGGCGGGCTCAAAAGTTCGGTTACGCTCTTTCACAACACCACCAAATTTAAAAGAGCTTGAGCAAAAGCTTGAGGAAATCCGTAAAGAGAAGGATGCTTCAGTTCAAAGTCAAGAATTTGAAAAGGCGGCTTCCTTACGTGACACTGAGCAACGTTTACGTGAACAGCTAGAAGAAACGAAAAAAACATGGAAAGAAAAACAAGGTCAAGAAAATACAGAAGTAACAGTAGAAGATATTGCGATGGTTGTATCAAGCTGGACTGGTGTCCCAGTATCTCGTTTAGCACAAACAGAAACAGATAAGCTTTTGAATATGGAAAACCTTTTACATTCGAGAGTTATTGGTCAAGATGAAGCAGTAGTTGCTGTTGCTAAAGCTGTGAGACGTGCTCGTGCTGGGTTAAAGGATCCGAAACGCCCGATTGGTTCTTTCATTTTCTTAGGGCCAACTGGTGTTGGGAAAACAGAGCTTGCAAGAGCATTAGCTGAATCGATTTTTGGTGATGAGGATGCAATGATTCGCATCGATATGTCAGAGTATATGGAGAAACATTCTACATCCCGTTTAGTTGGTTCACCTCCTGGATATGTTGGATATGATGAAGGTGGTCAGCTAACTGAAAAGGTTAGAAGAAAACCTTATTCTGTTGTACTTCTTGATGAGATTGAGAAAGCACATCCAGATGTATTTAATATCTTGTTGCAAGTATTAGAAGATGGAAGATTAACTGACTCTAAAGGTCGTACGGTTGATTTTAGAAATACAATTTTAATTATGACGTCTAACGTTGGAGCAAGTGAATTAAAACGAAATAAATATGTTGGCTTTAACGTCCAAGACGAAACACAAAATTACAAGGATATGAAAGATAAAGTAATGAACGAGCTTAAACGTGCGTTCAGACCAGAGTTTATAAACAGAATTGATGAAATCATCGTCTTCCACTCATTAGAGAAAAAACATCTAAAAGAAATTGTTTCTCTTATGTCTGACCAGCTTACAAAGCGTCTAAAGGAACAAGATTTAACGTTGGAATTAACGGATGCAGCTAAAGAGAAAATTGCTGATGAAGGAATTGACCTTGAATACGGTGCAAGACCACTACGTCGCTCAATCCAAAAAAATGTTGAGGATCGTTTATCTGAAGAGCTGTTAAAAGGTACAATTGATAAAGGTCAAAAGATTATTTTAGATGTTGAAAATGGTGAATTTGTCGTTAAAACGGCTGAAAAAGAAGAAGTAAAATAGCAGTAAACAAATGGAACATGTGAGGCATACTGAAAAATGTGTGCCTCCTTTCTTTATAGTTTCTTGTTCTCAAACGAAAAGAACTCTCCTATTTTAATCTCCTTTCTATATAATGAAGATATGTATCATAATTAGCTAGTCTAATGGCTAATCTATTAAGAGAGGAACACATTTATGGCAAAAACAAAATTAAAATATATATGTCAATCATGCGGATATGAATCCCCTAAATGGATGGGGAAATGTCCAGGCTGTCAAGAATGGAACACAATGACAGAGGAACTCTTAAAACCAGCTTCACCTCGTAAGGCAGTGTTTGCACATTCATCGCAAACTGTACAAAAACCTTCCCCAATCACCAACATTGAAACAACTCAAGAACCAAGAATATATACGAACCTAAAAGAATTTAATCGAGTATTAGGAAGTGGAATTGTTAAGGGATCACTCGTATTAATCGGTGGCGATCCCGGTATTGGAAAATCCACTTTATTACTACAAGTATCATCCCAGTTAGCTGAAAATGGAAATGATGTTTTATATATTTCCGGGGAAGAATCAGTCAAACAAACAAAACTTAGGGCTGATCGTCTAGGGGTTAAATCTAATAAACTATACGTATTATCAGAGACAGATTTAAGCTTTATTTCCAAGGCAATTGAAGAAATGAATCCAACATTTGTTGTCGTTGACTCTATTCAAACGGTATTCCATAGTGAAATAAGCTCTGCCCCAGGTAGTGTTTCTCAAGTTAGAGAGTCTACAGCTGAATTAATGAGAATTGCAAAGACAAAAGGAATTGCGATCTTTATCGTTGGTCATGTTACGAAAGAGGGATCCATAGCTGGACCTCGATTATTAGAGCATATGGTTGATACCGTTCTTTACTTTGAAGGGGAAAGACATCATACATATCGAATTTTACGAGCTGTAAAAAATCGATTTGGATCAACTAATGAAATGGGCATTTTTGAGATGAAGGAATCAGGATTAGAAGAAGTTCTAAATCCATCAGAAATCTTTCTTGAGGAAAGGTCAAAGGGAGCTGCGGGATCAACAGTCGTAGCATCTATGGAAGGTACGAGACCGGTTCTTGTAGAAATTCAAGCATTAATATCGCCGACTAGCTTCGGAAATCCTAGACGTATGGCAACAGGAATTGATCATAACCGTGTTCCTTTATTAATGGCTGTTTTGGAAAAACGAGTGGGCTTACTATTACAAAATCAAGATGCTTATTTAAAAGTAGCTGGCGGTGTAAAGCTAGACGAACCTGCTATAGACTTAGCAGTTGCGGTTAGTATCGCCTCAAGCTTTAAGGATGCTCCGCCGAAACCAACGGATGTTATCATCGGAGAAGTTGGTTTAACAGGAGAAGTTAGAAGGGTATCTCGAATTGAACAAAGAGTCATTGAGGCTGCAAAGCTTGGATTCAAGAGGGCGATTATTCCGTCTGCCAATATCGGTGGTTGGCATGCTCCAGATGATATCGAAATAATTGGCGTAAAAAATGTAGCTGAAGCCCTCCAGAAAACATTAGGAGGATAATAAATGTCAGATAAAGAGAATAAATCGGGTGATAAAACGTTAAATGAAATTTTACAATTTGTTGCACCAGGGACACCGATTAGAGAAGGAATTGAAAATGTCCTTCGCGCAAAAACCGGTGGGTTAATCGTTGTCGGACATAATGAGAAAGTGAAAGAGGTTATTGATGGCGGCTTTTCTATCCAATGTCCATTTTCATCGGCACATTTGTATGAATTAGCAAAAATGGATGGGGCTATTATATTAAGTGATACAGGGAATAGGATTGTTTATGCAAATGCACAGCTTGTTCCCGATCCATCGATATATTCTTCTGAAACCGGTATGAGGCATCGGACTGCAGAAAGAGTGGCAAAGCAAACTGGTAACCTAGTGATTGCGATTTCGCAAAGACGAAACGTTATCACGTTATATCATGGTGAATTAAGGTATGCTCTTAGAGACATAGGTGTTATTTTAACAAAGGCAAATCAGGCCATTCAAACGTTGGAAAAATACAAGTTAGTGTTAGACCAATCAATTGCAACATTAGGAGCATTAGAATTAGAAGAACTTGTTACGTTTAAAGAGGTAATTCTTGTATTGCATCGCTTTGAAATGGTTTTTCGAATTAAGGATGAGATTAACGATTATGTAAATGAGTTAGGTGCAGAAGGTCATCTCATAAGATTGCAATTAGCTGAATTGCTCTCTGGATTAGAGGAAGAAGCGGCATTATTAATTAAAGATTATTCGAATGAGAAAATAGCGGATGCCTATCAAATTCTAAAACAACTTCAGGAGCTTTCCAGCTTTGAACTTATAGAGGATTCGGTTTTATTTAAATTGCTTGGCTATTCTTCATTTACAACGGTCGAGAGCCCTGTCATGCCACGAGGATATCGCATGTTAAATAAGATTCCGAGACTTCCGACAATAATTATTGAAAATTTAGTGACAGCTTTTAAAAATTTGAAACTTATTTTGCATGCATCCGTAGAACAGTTAGATGAGGTAGAAGGTATTGGTGAGGTTAGGGCGAAAAAGATTAAAGAGGGATTAAAGAGATTGCAAGATCAACTTTTAGTAGATCGTAAAATATAAGAAATTTTAATGAAACTTGCAACATTTTTGATTTAAATTCGTCAAATTAGGGTATATTAAAATTGTTTTTTAAAATCACTTTAAGTATATAGAGTCATTTTTTCAGTAATGTTTCTTTTCTCACTGTATATCAACCTCTATTTAGAAAAGGAGCGAAACCGAAACTGACAGAAAAAATGACAAAAATTTTAGAATGCTGTGCAAAACTCTGATAGTTTACAGCATTGTATCAATCTATTTACATTTTTGATTTTTTATTTCACAAAGACAAGAAGTAAGATAAAGTAAATATAACGTAAAAAGGAGGTGAAGGTATGTTAATTAAACGCATAATACAACTGTTATTTCTATGTGTGGGTGGAATGTTAGGGATCTTCCTTATGCCCAAACTACTAGAGCTTTTATCTATGCAGGACATACCTTTTATTAATACGCCATATACCTTAGCAGTATTAGGTGCAATTATATTTTTTGTTGCAACTTTTTGGATTGTAGATTACGTCGTGAATTGGATAAAGTTGTTAGAAGAGGCTGTTGTAAAGGCTCCTGTTACGGATGTTTTATTTGGAAGCTTAGGATTAATCTTTGGTCTTATAATTGCTTTTCTTATCGGAATTCCATTAAATGAAATACAATATCAATTGTTTAATACAATTATTCCTATATTTTTAACACTTTTGCTCGGATATCTTGGTTTCCAAATTGGTTTTAAGAAAAGAGACGAATTAATTAACCTATTTTCAATGCCAAATCGTATTGGAAAGAAAAAGGGCTCAACTGAGGAAGAGCTAGAACAAGAAGAGAAGAAGCTTAAAATTCTAGATACAAGTGTCATTATTGATGGTAGAATTGCGGATATTTGTCAAACAGGATTTTTAGAAGGAACAATTGTTATTCCTCAATTTGTATTAGAAGAGCTTCAACATATTGCGGATTCTTCAGATGTTTTAAAGCGTAATAGAGGACGCAGAGGATTAGATATTTTAAATCGGATTCAAAAGGAACTTGCAATTAATGTTGAAATTTATGAAGGTGACTTCGAGGATATTCAAGAGGTTGACAGTAAGTTAGTGAAGCTAGCAAAGCTTACCTCTGGTGTTGTAGTAACAAATGATTTTAATTTGAATAAGGTTTGTGAATTACAGAAGGTCCATGTTCTTAATATTAATGATTTAGCCAATGCAGTTAAACCAGTTGTTTTACCTGGGGAAGAAATGAATGTACAAGTGATTAAAGATGGTAAGGAACATAATCAAGGAATTGCTTATTTAGATGATGGAACAATGATTGTAGTTGAAGATGGTCGAAATTATATCGGTAAGCATATAGATGTTCTTGTCACAAGTGTACTTCAAACATCAGCGGGAAGAATGATTTTTGCTAAACCCAAAATGCTAGAAAAAGCATTATAACATTGGATAATGTAGGATAGAACATAAATTAAACTTAACAAGTAGCCCATGAAGCATATGCAAGCAAATGTTTCATGGGCTGTTTTACATATTTAGGCGAATCTTTTAAGATGATGGTATACTGAATTATTGAAGGAGAAACTCTATGAATTATCAAGTAATTATTCCAGCTGCAGGACAAGGGAAACGAATGAATGCAGGGAAAAATAAGCAGTTTATTGAGCTTAAAGGTACTCCCATTATTATTCATACATTAAAGATTTTTGAAGCACATCCAAATTGTTCAGGTATAGTGTTAGTCATTAATGAACAAGAGCGTGAAGAATTTATTAAGTTACTTGAACAATATGAAATCAAAAAAGTAAAACGTTTAGTTTCAGGTGGAGCAGAAAGGCAATTAAGTGTATATAACGGATTACAAGCAGTTGATTCTTGTGATTTTATTCTTGTACATGATGGGGCACGACCATTTATATCACATGAACAGATTGAACAGCTTATTAGTGGGGCAGTGCCTACAGGTGCAGCAACGTTAGCAGTTCCTGTTAAGGATACGATTAAACGAGTAAACAATGGTTTGGTTGTTGAAACAGTCGAGAGATCAAGCTTATGGTCAATTCAAACACCACAGGCATTTCGGTTATCTCTAATTTTAGAGGCACACCAACAAGCAGCAACAGATAACTACTTAGGAACAGATGATGCCAGCTTAATTGAACGGGTTGGGAAGCAGGTTTCTATCGTTTTAGGAGACTATACGAATATTAAGTTAACGACTCCAGAGGATTTATTGCTAGCAAATGCAATTCTTGATAGTCAAAAAGAGACAAATAAGTAATGAGGAAAGAGGGACATAATGATTAGAGTTGGACAAGGTTTTGACGTACATCAATTAGTCGAAGGTAGACCGCTAATAATCGGTGGGATTGAAATACCATATGAGAAGGGACTATTAGGTCATTCAGATGCTGATGTTTTATTACATACTGTCGCTGATGCTTGCTTAGGGGCAATTGGTGAAGGGGATATTGGCAAGCATTTTCCTGATACAGATCCTAAATTTAAAGATGCAGACTCAGCAAAGCTACTAACGCATGTTTGGTCTCTTGTAAAAGCAAAAGGGTATGAACTAGGAAACATTGATTGCACAATAATTGCACAGAAGCCAAAAATGGCACCACATATAGAAAAGATGAGAGAACGTATTGCACAGTTACTTGAAGCAGATATTTCACAGGTGAATGTGAAAGCGACAACCACTGAAAAATTAGGGTTTACTGGAAGACAGGAAGGGATCGCTTCTTTAACAACGGTCTTGGTTCAAAGTGTTTAACAGTCTAAAGAGTTAAATTATTGTTAAGAATGAAATAGTGAGTTTTGTATATTGAATAATTTGGTGATAAAATGAAGTCTGTTAATAAAGCGAATTTATTTATAGAGAAAATTCTCTTATAACCAAAGCGTGTGGAGGTTTAATCATGACAAATGAAGTAAGGGTGCGTTATGCACCTAGTCCAACGGGTCATTTACATATTGGAAATGCAAGAACGGCATTATTTAATTATTTATTTGCAAAAAATCTTAATGGAAAATTCATTGTTCGAATTGAAGATACTGATAAAAAGCGGAACATTGAGGGTGGAGAGCAAAGTCAATTAAAGTATATGAATTGGCTTGGAATCACTTGGGATGAAAGTGTAGATATTGGCGGGGAATATGGTCCATATCGTCAATCGGAGAGAAATGATATTTATAAAAAATATTATGAGGAACTACTTGCAAAAGATTTAGCATACAAATGCTATTGTACGGAAGAAGAGCTTGAGAAGGAACGAGAAGAACAAATGGCTCGCGGTGAAACACCACAATATTCCGGGAAGCATGCCCATTTAACTAAGGAAGAGCAGGATGAGCTTGAAGCAAAAGGTTTACCATACAGCATACGGTTCAGAGTACCTGCTAACAAAGAATATCGTTTTAACGATATGGTTAAAGGTGAAATTGCATTTGAATCAGAGGGAATGGGCGATTTCGTTATTGTGAAGAAGGATGGAACACCAACCTATAATTTCGCAGTAGCAGTAGATGACCACTTAATGAAGATTTCTCACGTCTTACGTGGTGAGGATCATATTTCAAATACACCGAAGCAAATTATGATTTACGAAGCATTTGGTTGGGAAGTACCTGTATTTGGACATATGACGCTTATTGTAAATGAAAATCGGAAAAAATTAAGTAAGCGCGACGAGTCCATTATTCAATTTATTGAGCAATATGAAGAGCTAGGCTATTTGCCAGAAGCGCTGTTTAATTTCATTGCTTTACTAGGCTGGTCTCCTGGTGGTGAAGAGGAGCTATTTAGTCAAGCTGAGCTTATTGAACGTTTCGATGCAGCACGATTATCCAAATCACCAGCTGTGTTCGATACCCAAAAGCTTGCTTGGATGAATAATCAATATATTAAACAATTAGATAAAGAGGCTCTTGTTAGATTAGCTTTACCTCATTTAGTTAAATCAGGAAAAGTATCTGAAAACATGAGTGAGGAAGAAAAGGAAAGAATTCACCAATTAATTACACTTTATCAGGAACAAATGAGTTATGGGGCAGAAATTGTAAGCTTAACAGAATTGTTCTTTAAAGAAGAGATTTCTTATAATAGAGAAGCAGAATCAGTTCTTGAGGGAGAAACGGTTCCTGAAGTATTAAAAGCATTTGTGAGCGAATTGGAAGGCATAGAAAAGCTATCTGATGAAAATGTAAAGGCTGCTATTAAGGCTGTACAAAAAGCGACTGGTCAAAAGGGTAAGAATTTATTTATGCCAATTCGTGTTGCGATTACAGGTCAAACACATGGGCCAGATTTACCAAAATCGATAGCTATTTTAGGAAAAGAGACTGTTATTTCAAGATTAAAAAATGTTATTAGTTAACTTTTTTTGAAAAATGTAATATAGTAATGGTAATCATATAAGGTAAAGCGATGAAAAGGAGAGTAGGGTTTTACTTCCTTATTAGAGAGAACCTCCATTGGCTGAAAGAGGTTTATGTGAAGTAATGCTTGAAATGCACCTTTGAGTCTTTTTCTAAACGTCTTGAATTTGGATTAGTAAGGGAAAGCGTGTTGCTCTGCGTTAAAGAGTGAAAGTTGAGGTGATGGGCTAGCAAAAAGAGTGCTGCTCGTCCCTAAACAGAGTGGAACCGCGCCCTTTAAGCGTCTCTGTATATTGATACAGAGGCGCTTTTTTTAATTCTTAGGCCATGTTAAAGGTTATTGTAGATTTTTATGGCACTTTCTAGATTGGAGTGGAGGGCATGAGTCTTCTACTTAGAAAAACGTGTCAATGGGAGACCCACAAGGTTGCGCTAAAGGAGCCCGGACCGCCCGTGAAAGAAAGGAATGCCTGAAGCTTAAAATCAACAACTATGTTTAACAGAGCAAATTCTTAAAAAAGCTTAATAAAAGTAGTCCTTGTTAAAAAAGTATAGCCAAACGATCAAAGTGATTGGAGGGAAATAAATGCTTAAAATGATGAAGGAAGATATCGATGTAATATTTGATCAGGACCCTGCAGCAAGAAGTTATTTTGAAGTTATTTTAACTTATTCTGGTTTACATGCGATTTGGGCACATCGAATTGCACATGCATTTTACAAAAGGAAACTATACTTTTTAGCAAGACTAGTTTCACAAATTAGCCGCTTTTTTACAGGAGTTGAAATTCATCCCGCAGCAAAAATTGGTCGCCGGTTCTTTATCGACCATGGCATGGGAGTCGTAATAGGAGAGACTTGTGAAATAGGTGATGATGTAACAGTGTTTCAAGGTGTTACATTAGGTGGAACAGGTAAAGAAAAGGGGAAAAGGCATCCTACTATTAAAGACCATGCATTAATTGCAACGGGTGCCAAGGTATTAGGCTCAATTACTGTAGGTGCCTATTCTAAAATAGGAGCCGGTTCAGTTGTTTTAAAGGATGTTCCGGATCATTCAACAGTTGTTGGAATTCCGGGTCGTGTGAAGGTGCAAAATGGCCGGAGAGTCGACCAAGACTTAAATCATTGTGACTTGCCGGATCCAGTGGCAGATCGTTTTAAAGAGCTAGAGGCAGAGTTATCGAGATTGAAGTTTGAAGTGCAACAGTTAAGGAAAGGAAAGAATGAACATGACAATAAAGTTGTACAATACGCTAACGAGGCAAAAAGAAACGTTTGAACCCCTTGAACAAGGCAAGGTAAAAATGTATGTATGTGGCCCAACTGTCTATAACTATATCCATATCGGAAATGCAAGACCTGCAATCGTCTATGATACAGTACGTCGGTATTTAGAATATCGTGGTTATGAAGTAAATTATGTATCTAATTTTACAGATGTTGATGATAAATTAATAAAGGCTGCAAATGAGCTAGGGGAGGATGTCCCAACAATTGCAGAGCGGTTTATTGAAGCCTATTTCGAGGATGTTACAGTACTAGGCTGCAAGCAGGCAACAGTTCACCCACGTGTTACAGAAAGTATCGATATTATTATCGACTTCATCCAAGCTTTAATTGATAAAGGGTATGCTTACGAAGCGGGTGGAGATGTTTACTATAAAACGAGAGAATTTAAAGAATATGGAAAGCTATCACATCAGTCGATTGATGAGCTACGTTTAGGAAATCGAATCGAAGTTGGTGAAAAGAAACAAGATGCTTTGGATTTTGTCCTTTGGAAAGCTGCAAAAGAAGGAGAAATTTCGTGGGAAAGTCCTTGGGGTAATGGGCGCCCAGGTTGGCATATTGAATGTTCAGCAATGGCGAAGAAATATTTAGGTGATACGATTGATATTCATGCTGGTGGCCAAGACTTAGCGTTCCCACACCATGAAAATGAGATTGCTCAATCAGAGGCGCTTAACGAAAAACCATTTGCTAAGTATTGGATGCATAATGGATATATCAACATAAATAATGAAAAAATGTCTAAATCACTTGGGAATTTTGTATTAGTACATGACATTATTAAAGAGATTGATCCACAAGTTGTAAGATTTTTTATGCTATCTGTTCATTATCGACACCCAATTAATTTTTCGCAGGAATTGCTAGAGAGCACACAAAATGCGTTTGAACGATTAAAAACTTCATACATGAACTTACAACATCGAAAAGAAAGCAGTAATAATTTAACACATAATGATGAAGATTGGTTACAGAAAATCTCTGAAGCGCAAACGCAATTCCAGACAGAAATGGATGATGATTTTAACACAGCAAATGCCATCTCTGTACTTTTTGATTTAGCTAAACATGCTAATTACTATTTAGAGGAGCAAAATACTTCTGAAAAGGTGATACAGACATTTCTTGATGTATTTGACCAATTGGGAGAAGTACTAGGAGTTAAATTTGCACAGGTAGAGCTTTTAGATGCCGAAATCGATGAATTAATTAATCAACGAATTCAAGCGAGAAAGGATCGCAACTTCGCATTAGCTGATGAAATTCGCGAAAAATTGAAGGAAATGAACATTATCCTAGAAGATACTCCACAGGGTACAAGATGGAAGCGGGGGTAATGGATTACTTTTTGCTCCATTAGGGTATAAAGGAAATAGAAACTAAAGTCCATATACTTGAATGGCAAGCATTTCGGGCACTTGATTAGTTGCTGAAATGTTCGATATGCTTGTCAAGGCTTTAAAAGAAAAGAGGAACTAAATGTTTTTAGATTTAGAACAAATTAAAGATTCAAAGCTATTAAATAGCTTAGCCTTAGCATATATTGGCGATGCTGTTTATGAGATCTATGTTAGGCATCATCTCCTTGCAAGTGGGAACGTTCGTCCAAACCAGCTTCATAATTTAGCAAAAAAATATGTTTCTGCTAAAGCTCAAGCTAGCATCTTACATCATCTGTCAACACAAGGCATATTTTCTGAAGAAGAGGAAGCGGTCATTAGGCGCGGGAGAAATGCGAAGTCAGGAACAGTACCAAAAAACACCGATGTCCAAACATACCGATATAGCACTGCCTTTGAAGCGCTTATTGGATATCTATATTTAGAAAAAAGACATCAACGTCTAGAAGAAATTATCCAACTCGCTCTTCAATTCATTAAAGCATAAGGAAAGGAGGAGGGCTAATGGAACAAGATTATATTATTGGGAGAAATCCTGTTATAGAAGTGTTAAAATCCTCCAGAGATATTAATAAGATATGGGTTGCTGAAAATTCATTAAAGGGACAAGCTCAGCAAATAACGAAGCTTGCAAAGGAAAGAGGCATTACCATTAATTTTGTCCCGAAAAAAAAGATTGACCAAATGGTTGAAGGAAATCATCAAGGCGTTGTAGCACAGGTTGCAGCGTATGAATATGTTCATGTTGACGATATTTTAGCAGCAGCGGAAAAAAAGGGAGAAGCACCGTTTATATTGCTTCTTGATGAATTAGAAGATCCACATAATTTAGGCTCAATCATGAGAACAGCTGATGCCGTTGGTGCGCATGGTATTATTATCCCAAAAAGAAGATCAGTGGGATTAACAGCAACAGTTGCGAAAGCATCTACTGGTGCAATCGAATATATTCCAGTTGCTCGTGTAACGAACTTAGCTAGAACAATCGAGGAATTAAAGGAACGTGGCGTTTGGATCGTTGGAACAGATGCTAAGGGAGCAGATGACTACCGAAACCTAGATGGGAAAATGCCGTTAGCACTTATTATTGGAAGTGAAGGCAAAGGAATTGGAAGACTAATTAAGGAAAAATGTGACTTTCTCATTAAAATGCCTATGGTTGGGCATGTTACATCACTGAATGCATCGGTGGCTGCTAGCCTTTTAATGTATGAGGTATACCGAAAGCGACACCCACTAGGGGAGTAGTTTTTATGGATATCCTACTAGTCGATGGATATAACATCATTGGGGCATGGCCTGACCTGCAGCAGCTGAAGAAAAGTAATCTATCTGAAGCAAGAGATCGTCTAATTGAAAAAATGGCTGAATATCAAGCATACACTGGTTATCGAGTCATTGTTGTTTTTGATGCCCATCAAGTAAAAGGGATAGAAAAAAAACAAAAAAATTATCGTGTAGAAGTTATCTATACTAGAGAAAATGAAACTGCTGATGAACGTATAGAAAAGCTAGCTATCTCATTAAATAACATAAAAACTCAAGTACATGTTGCTACTTCGGATTTTACAGAGCAATGGGCAATTTTTGGACAAGGCGCGCTTCGGAAATCAGCGAGAGAGCTGTTAAATGAAATGGAATCAATTGAAGGGCGTATACAGCATAAAGTAAAGAAGATTGAGGAGAAAAAGCCAGTTTCAAAAATTTTCTTACCAGATGATGTCTTGGAAAAGCTGGAAAAGTGGCGTAGGGGTAACTGATAGTTGGTTGACGCTTTCAAAATATATACTGTATAATATTGTTATCTTGTGTACGGTCGGGGGGATCGGCTTGAATTCACCAATCAACAAGGGTAAGGTCAACAAAGAAGAGTTTGTGATTTTGGAAGATGAACAAGTGGTTGAACTCGTACATAATGGACAAAGTGAAGCACTTGACTATTTAATTTCAAAATATCGAAATTTTGTACGAGCAAAGGCTAGGTCGTATTTTTTAATAGGCGCTGACCGAGAGGATATTGTTCAAGAAGGTATGATTGGTTTATACAAAGCGATTCGTGACTTCAAAGAGGATAAACTCACATCGTTTAAAGCGTTTGCGGAATTGTGCATCACGAGACAGATAATAACTGCAATTAAAACAGCAACTCGGCAAAAACATATACCTCTTAATTCATATGTATCATTGGACAAGCCTATTTATGATGAAGAATCTGATCGGACGTTGATGGATGTTATTTCTGGTGCAAAAGTCATGGACCCAGAGGAATTAATCATTAACCAAGAGGAATTTGATGATATTGAAGTGAAGATGGGAGAGCTGTTAAGTGATTTAGAACGTAAAGTCCTCGTGCTATATCTTGATGGCCGTTCTTATCATGAAATTTCAGAAGAATTAAATAGACATGTTAAGTCAATAGATAATGCGCTACAACGAGTGAAAAGAAAACTCGAGCGCTATTTAGAGCTTAGAGAAATTAGCCTTTAGTTATAAAGGTACTTACGATTGATATTTTGAGAAAATAATGCTTCCGTTCAAGTTTTATCGTTTATTGACGAAGAAACGACACTATGTTACATTTTTAGAGAATCTATACGCAAATAGTAGGTGACGGAAGTGCGGAAAAAAGTAACATTATCATGTACATCATGCGGAAGTCGAAATTATACTACCATGAAAAATACGGTCAGTTCAAATGACCGATTAGAAATAAAGAAGTTTTGTAAGGTTTGCAATTCGCATACGAGCCACCGTGAAACAAAATAGTACTTATATTTCTTACATCTTATTTTTGCATACCTTAGTGTTGGACAAGGTGCTTTAAGAATGAATTGCTAAGTTTCCCTATTATTCCTGGAGGTAACATTCATGCAACGTTTAGTTAATTTTTTTCAAAATGTATCACGCGAAATGAAAAAAGTTAGTTGGCCAAAAGGTAAAGAACTAACTAAGTACACAATAACTGTTGTAACTACAGTTGCATTTGTTACGGTTTTCTTTGCAGTAATTGATTTAGGAATTTCTTCATTAATTCGTTTAATTTTGAATAACTAATGGAAAATCGTGCTATAATAGAAATATTAATCTTTGTCTGCGAAACCCGTTAAACGGGTTTTTTCATTGTTCAAAAAAATTTTTGAACAGCCGTTCTATCTAACTAGGGATTAGAACCACTTAAACTAGTATATATGTTTTTAAATAGTTAGGTTATAAGGGAAACATCTTGAAATGAACTTTAGAGAAAAAGGAAATATTCTTCGGTGTTATGTTGCATTAAAAGCTTGTAATTAGATATGCCCTATAAACAAGGGGAGGATCTTGATTGCAAATGAGCTAATCCTATATGAATGCCGTTCTGGAATGAATGATGTTTTCATCAGTAGGGAATGGTATCGAACACCACAAGGAGATTGAACTACATTATTTGTGGGGAGGGAAGGACAAGTTGTCCTGAAACTATGGAAAAGAATTGGTATGTAGTACACACATATTCAGGTTATGAAAACAAGGTAAAGGCAAACCTTGAGAAGCGTGTTGAATCAATGGGAATGGAAGATAAAATCTTCCGAGTTGTTGTTCCTGAAGAAGAAGAAACAGAAATTAAAGATGGCAAGAAAAAGGTAATGAAAAAGAAAGTATTCCCAGGCTATGTGTTAGTTGAGATTGTAATGACAGATGACTCTTGGTATGTCGTGCGAAATACACCAGGTGTTACTGGGTTTGTTGGTTCAGCGGGGCACGGATCAAAGCCGACTCCATTACTTCCGGATGAAGTGAATTTCATTTTAAAACGAATGGGTATGGATGAGCGTCGTGTAGAGATTGACTTTGAATTAAACGAAACTGTAAAAGTTACAGAGGGACCTTTTGCGAATTTCACTGGATCCATTGAGGAAATTGATCACGATAAAAATAAATTAAAAGTGCTTGTTAATATGTTTGGAAGAGAAACACCTGTTGAGCTGGACTTTTCACAGGTAAGTAAATTATAATCTAAAAAAACTTGAAATCAAAAGTTAAAAGTGGTAGAATTTCATAGGTCAGTATGTCTCAGAAATCTGAGATGTCATTAAGCTTTTAACTGATCAGAAATACAATTCATTTCTGAATCGAATATGGTATTCAACAAATCTCGAAATGAGTTTCTGAATATCTGATTTTACCATTCTTATCAAGAGTGGTTTAGATGAGTGGGAGGGTTTTAACCCAATTACCACATCACGGACTTAAGGAGGTGTGTCTCGTGGCTAAAAAAGTAATTAAAATTGTAAAATTACAAATTCCTGCAGCGAAAGCTAATCCAGCACCACCAGTTGGTCCTGCATTAGGTCAAGCTGGTGTTAATATCATGGGATTCTGTAAAGAGTTTAACGCACGTACAGCTGATCAAGCTGGTTTAATCATTCCAGTAGAAATCACAGTATTCGAGGACCGTTCATTTACATTTATTACAAAAACTCCTCCTGCTGCAGTTCTTCTTAAGAAGGCAGCTGGTATTGAGTCAGGTTCTGGTGAACCAAACCGTAATAAAGTAGCGACAGTTAAACGTGACAAGGTACGTGAAATCGCTGAAACAAAAATGCCTGATTTAAACGCAGCAAGCGTTGAATCTGCTATGCGTATGGTTGAAGGTACTGCTCGTAGTATGGGTATTGTTATCGAAGACTAATGTTTCGTTAGTTTAGGAATGTTTTTTAGGGTTGCGAGTTTGCTTAAAAACAAGTTCGCAACCTTTATTCGTGGGAGGTTATTCCGCTAAAACCACTAAGGAGGAAAAAACAATGGCTAAAAAAGGTAAAAAGTTAGCAGAAGCTGCTAAGCTTGTAGATCGTTCAAAATTCTATTCTGTTCAAGAAGCAGTAGAATTAGTTAAAAAAACAAGCATCGTAAAATTTGATGCAACAGTTGAAGTGGCATTCCGTTTAGGAGTTGACCCTAAGAAAGCTGACCAACAAATTCGTGGAGCAGTCGTTCTACCGAATGGTACTGGTAAAACTCAACGTGTATTAGTATTTGCAAAAGGTGAAAAAGCAAAAGAAGCAGAAGCTGCAGGTGCTGACTATGTAGGCGATGCTGATTATATCAATAAAATTCAACAAGGTTGGTTTGAATTTGATGTAATCGTTGCTACACCTGACATGATGGGTGAAGTTGGTAAATTAGGTCGCGTATTAGGACCAAAAGGTTTAATGCCAAACCCTAAAACTGGAACTGTTACATTTGACGTAACAAAAGCTGTTAATGAAATCAAAGCTGGTAAAGTTGAATACCGTTTAGATAAAGCGGGAATCATCCATGTTCCTATCGGTAAGGTTTCATTTGAAGATAGCAAATTAGTTGAAAACTTTACAACAGTTTATGAAACATTATTAAAAGCGAAACCAGCTGCTGCAAAAGGTACTTACATGAAGAGTGTAAATGCTACTTCTACAATGGGACCTGGAGTAAAAGTTGATGCTTCTAGCTTCGCTGTAAAATAATAACTATTGACTTTGATTAGTAGTTTCTATATAATAATCAATGTTGTTTAAATAAATAATCGCTATACCGTAGACAGTAGGTGCTATTATTAGCTTAATTTCCTACCGAGGTGTATTTACGAATAAAGCATATATGCTTGTTGTTGTATTTACAAACCTCCATGTCTATCGTGGAGGTTTTCTCGTGCAGTCATCACCGAACGGTACTAGTGTCATATGAAACTACAGGAGGTGTAACAATGAGCGCAATTATCGAACAAAAGAAACAAATCGTTGAAGATATCGCTGCTAAATTCCGTGAAAGCAAATCTACTATCGTTGTAGATTATCGTGGATTAACAGTTGGTGAGGTAACAGAACTTCGTAAGCAATTACGTGATGCAGGAATTGAGTTCAAAGTATACAAAAATACAATGACTCGTCGTGCTGTAGAACAAGTTGAACTTACTGGCTTAAACGATGCGTTAACAGGACCTAATGCAATTGCATTCAGTAATGAAGATGTTGTAGCTCCAGCGAAAATTTTAAATGACTTTGCGAAAAATCATGAAGCTCTTGAAATTAAAGCTGGTGTTATTGAAGGTAATGTTGCTACTGTTGAAGAAGTGAAAGCTCTTGCTGAACTTCCATCACGCGAAGGCTTACTTTCTATGTTGCTTAGCGTTCTTCAAGCTCCAATCCGTAACTTTGCTCTTGCTACTAAAGCAGTTGCAGATCAAAAAGAAGAACAAGGTGCTTAATTTAACAAATCTAGTGTTAACTATCTAATACCATTAAAGGAAAAACAAGGAGGAAATTATAATGACTCAAGAACAAATCATTGAAGCAGTTAAAAATATGACTGTTTTAGAATTAAACGACTTAGTTAAAGCAATTGAAGAAGAGTTTGGTGTAACTGCTGCAGCTCCTGTAGCTGTTGCTGGTGCTGCTGCTGGTGAAGCTGCTGCTGAGAAAACTGAATTTGACGTAGTACTTGCAAGTGCTGGCGGACAAAAAATCAAAGTTATTAAAGTAGTACGTGAAGCTACTGGCCTTGGCTTAAAAGAAGCTAAAGAATTAGTAGACAACGCTCCAAAACCACTTAAAGAAGGCGTATCTAAAGAAGAAGCTGAAGAATTAAAAGCTAAACTTGAAGAAGTAGGCGCTTCTGTAGAAGTTAAGTAATTTAAAATCATTTATAAAAGAAGTCCGCTTTTTAGCGGACTTTTTATTTATGTATTTTTGTATGTATAAATTGACAGAAGTTAGTAAAATATAAACTCCTGAAAGAGGAGGAACGATTGATGAATGATCACTATTATTCAGAAAAGCCTACTGTGGAAAGTGACCGGAAAACATGGGAATTTGAATTAAAGGGATACAACTTTACTTTTCAGAGTGATAAAGGAGTATTTTCTAAGAATGAAGTTGATTTTGGCTCGAGAATTTTGATTGAAAACTTTATCCCACCTACAATTGATGGCGATTTTTTAGATGTTGGTTGCGGATATGGACCGATAGGACTCTCACTTGCAAAACATTTTGATAGACATGTTGATATGATTGATGTAAATGAAAGAGCAGTAGAGTTAGCGAAGGATAATGCAGTGAAAAATTCTATAAACAATGTAACAATATTTCAAAGTAACTTATTTTCTAATATTGATGAAAAACGCCAATATGCAGCAATTATCACAAATCCTCCTATCCGGGCTGGGAAAAAGGTAGTTCATGCAATTTTTGAAACTAGCTATCATCATTTAGTGAATGATGGGGAATTATGGATAGTTATTCAGAAAAAACAAGGGGCACCGTCAGCAATCGATAAATTAAAAGAGTTATACTCTGAGGTAGTGGTAGTTGATAAGAAAAAAGGCTATTTTATTATTAAGGCGAAAAAAAGTTGACTCAATATCCTTGTTATGTTAACATTATAAAATGCCAATATATAATTTCCATAACTGTCTAATTTTTTGTAAAAACTTGTATGAAAATTAGATATTTGGAAATACTTATAAAATCAATAGTACGATTAAATTGTGGTTTTTCTTAGTTAGAAACCCTTTTTATTTTTTGTTTTTTCCTTGCGTATGTGCTTCGTTTTCCTTTATTTTTAACTTCAGATTTTATAGTATATATTAAGATATTGATTTTTAAGAGAATGATCATATGTGAGTTCTCTTATTCGTCTGTCTAAAAAATAAGGTATACATAATAAGTACAACGCAAGATCTATTACGCTTGATTTGAGGGGTGAATGAGTTGACGCATCAACTAGTTCAGTATGGACGACACCGCCAACGTAGAAGTTACGCACGCATTAGTGAAGTGTTAGAATTACCTAATCTTATTGAGATTCAAACGTCTTCCTATCAGTGGTTTCTTGATGAGGGCTTGAGAGAAATGTTCCAAGATATTTCTCCTATTGAGGATTTTACTGGTAACCTCTCGCTAGAATTTATTGATTATAGCTTAGGAGACCCAAAGTACTCTGTTGAGGAATCAAAAGAGCGCGATGTTACCTATTCTGCACCGTTACGTGTGAAGGTGCGACTTATTAACAAGGAAACTGGTGAAGTAAAAGATCAAGATGTCTTTATGGGGGATTTCCCTCTAATGACGGAGACAGGTACATTTGTGATTAATGGAGCAGAGCGCGTTATCGTGTCTCAGTTAGTCCGTTCTCCAAGTGTATATTACAGTGCCAAGGTCGATAAAAATGGTAAAAAAGGCTTTACAGCTACTGTTATTCCAAACCGTGGAGCTTGGTTAGAGTACGAAACAGATGCAAAAGATGTCGTTTATGTACGTATTGACCGTACACGTAAGTTGCCAGTAACGGTTCTTTTACGTGCTCTTGGGTTTGGCTCTGATCAAGAAATCATCGACTTATTGGGTGAAAATGAGTACTTGCGTAATACGCTAGATAAAGATAATACGGAAAGTACTGAAAAAGCACTACTTGAAATTTATGAGCGTCTTCGTCCTGGTGAACCACCAACGGTAGAAAACGCAAAAAGTTTATTAGATTCTAGATTCTTCGATCCTAAAAGATATGATTTGGCAAATGTTGGTCGTTACAAGATTAATAAAAAGCTACATATTAAAAATCGACTTTTCAACCAACGTTTAGCTGAAACCTTAGTAGATCCTGAAACTGGGGAAATCATCGCTGAAAAGGGTACGATGATCGATAGAAGAACACTTGATCGAATCTTACCAAACTTAGAAAGTGGAGTAGGATTTAAAAAAGAGCATCCATCTGGTGGTGTTATTGAGGAAGAAGTGACTCTACAGTCAATTAAAATCTTTGCTCCAAATGATCCAGAGGGTGAAAAAGTAATAAATGTATTAGGAAATGCCTATGTAGAAGAGGCTGTTAAAAATATAACTGTAGCAGATATTTTAGCATCTATCAGTTATTTCTTTAACCTATTACATGGTGTTGGTGATACGGATGATATCGATCATCTCGGTAATCGTCGTTTACGTTCTGTTGGGGAATTATTACAAAATCAATTTAGAATTGGTTTATCTCGTATGGAACGTGTAGTTCGTGAAAGAATGTCTATTCAGGACACGAACACAATCACACCACAGCAATTGATTAATATTCGTCCGGTTATTGCGTCAATTAAAGAGTTCTTTGGTAGCTCGCAATTATCACAATTCATGGATCAAACAAACCCTCTTGCTGAACTAACGCATAAGCGTCGTTTATCTGCACTTGGACCTGGTGGTTTAACGCGTGAACGTGCTGGTTTTGAGGTTCGTGACGTTCACTATTCACACTATGGTCGTATGTGTCCAATTGAAACACCAGAGGGACCAAACATTGGATTGATTAACTCATTATCTTCTTACGCAAAGGTAAACAGATTTGGGTTTATTGAAACTCCATATCGTCGTGTTGATCCAGAGACTGGTAAGGTTACATCTCGAATTGACTATTTAACGGCGGATGAAGAAGATAATTATGTTGTCGCACAAGCGAATGCTAGATTAGCTGAAGATGGCTCTTTCATTGATACAGATATCGTATCTCGTTTCCGTGGTGAAAACACGGTTGTTCATAGAGATCGCATTGATTACATGGATGTATCTCCAAAACAAGTCGTTTCTGCTGCTACTGCATGTATTCCGTTCTTAGAAAATGATGACTCAAACCGTGCGTTAATGGGAGCGAACATGCAACGACAAGCTGTTCCATTATTAAACCCAGAGGCACCGATCGTTGGTACTGGAATGGAGTATGTATCAGGTAAAGACTCTGGTGCAGCTGTTATTTGTAAGCATCCGGGAATCGTTGAACGTGTCGAAGCGAAAAACGTTTGGGTTCGTCGTTATGAAGAAGTAGATGGACAAAAGGTTAAGGGTAATCTTGATAAGTACAGCTTGTTGAAATTTATCCGTTCAAACCAAGGTACATGCTACAACCAAAGACCTATCGTAAGTGTGGGTGATGAGGTTGTGAAGGGAGAAATCCTAGCTGATGGTCCATCTATGGAAAAAGGTGAACTTGCTCTTGGGCGAAATGTAATGGTAGCGTTCATGACATGGGATGGTTATAACTATGAGGATGCCATTATCATGAGTGAGCGTTTAGTAAAAGATGATGTTTATACTTCAATTCATATTGAAGAATATGAATCAGAATCTCGTGATACAAAATTAGGACCTGAAGAAATCACTCGTGATATTCCTAACGTTGGTGAAGATGCATTAAGAAATCTTGACGAACGTGGAATTATTCGAATTGGAGCAGAAGTAAAAGACGGCGACTTACTAGTTGGAAAAGTTACACCTAAAGGGGTAACTGAGTTAACAGCAGAAGAGCGATTACTTCATGCAATCTTCGGTGAGAAGGCACGTGAAGTTCGTGATACTTCATTGCGTGTACCACACGGCGGAGAAGGGATTGTTCTGGATGTTAAAGTCTTTAACCGTGAAGACGGTGATGAATTACCACCAGGAGTTAATCAATTAGTTCGCGTGTTTATTGTACAGAAGCGTAAAATACATGAAGGCGATAAGATGGCTGGACGTCATGGTAATAAAGGGGTTATCTCACGTATTCTTCCGGAAGAGGATATGCCTTATTTACCAGATGGAACACCTGTTGATATCATGTTGAACCCTCTAGGGGTACCATCACGTATGAATATCGGTCAGGTTCTTGAGCTGCATCTTGGTATGGCTGCTCGTAAGATGGGTATCCATGTTGCGTCTCCAGTATTTGATGGTGCCAGAGAAGAAGATGTATGGTCAACATTAGAAGAAGCAGGAATGGCGCGTGACGCTAAAACTGTATTATATGATGGCCGTACTGGTGAACCGTTTGATAACCGTGTATCAGTAGGGATCATGTACATGATCAAGCTAGCACATATGGTTGACGATAAGTTACATGCACGTTCAACAGGTCCATATTCATTAGTTACACAACAACCGCTTGGTGGTAAAGCACAGTTCGGTGGTCAGCGATTTGGAGAGATGGAGGTTTGGGCACTTGAAGCATACGGTGCTGCATATACTCTTCAAGAAATTCTAACTGTAAAATCGGATGATGTCGTTGGTCGTGTGAAAACATATGAAGCTATTGTAAAAGGCGAAAATGTTCCTGAACCAGGAGTTCCTGAATCATTTAAAGTATTAATTAAAGAGCTTCAAAGTTTAGGTATGGACGTTAAAATGCTTTCAAGTGATGAACAAGAAATTGAAATGAGAGATCTTGATGATGATGAGGATGACTCTCAACAAGCAGAAGGATTTTCAATTACTGAGCAAGAAGAACCAGAGCTTGAAGCTGTCGAACTAGAAAAGGACACAGTAGCGAAAGAATAATGTATACCTGAGCGTCTAGATCAGTAAATCTAGGCGCTACAGTTAACATTAAGATAAGAAAATGTATCTTATAATATGGGTAGAACCTGAAGACGAAAAGGGAGGTAGGCCCCTTGATAGATGTTAATAATTTTGAATATATGAGCATCGGCTTAGCTTCACCAGATAAAATCCGTTCTTGGTCTTTTGGTGAAGTGAAAAAACCAGAAACAATTAACTATCGTACTTTAAAGCCAGAAAAGGATGGACTTTTCTGTGAACGTATTTTTGGACCAACAAAGGATTGGGAATGTCATTGCGGTAAATACAAAAGAGTCCGTTATAAAGGTGTAGTTTGTGACCGCTGTGGCGTTGAGGTTACTCGTGCAAAAGTTCGTCGTGAAAGAATGGGGCATATTGAACTAGCGGCTCCTGTGTCACATATTTGGTACTTTAAAGGTATTCCTAGTCGTATGGGATTAGTACTAGACATGTCTCCAAGAGCGTTAGAAGAAGTTATTTATTTTGCTTCCTACGTTACAACTGATACTGGTGATACTCCACTCGAGAAAAAACAATTGTTATCTGAAAAGGAATATCGTGCATACCGTGAAAAATACGGTAACACATTCCAAGCATCAATGGGTGCTGAAGCAATTAAAAAGCTTTTATCTGATATTGATTTAGATAAAGAAGTGGATGCATTAAAAGAGGAACTAAAAACAGCCCAAGGACAACGTAGAACTCGTGCGATTAAACGTCTTGAAGTTCTTGAAGCATTCCGTAATTCTGGAAACGAACCTTCTTGGATGATTTTAGATGTTCTTCCTGTCATTCCACCTGAACTACGTCCTATGGTACAGCTTGATGGTGGACGTTTTGCAACATCTGATTTAAATGATTTATATAGACGTGTTATTAATCGTAACAATCGCTTAAAGCGTCTATTGGATTTAGGTGCTCCAAGCATTATCGTTCAAAATGAAAAGCGTATGCTCCAAGAAGCAGTAGATGCGTTAATTGACAATGGACGTCGTGGACGCCCTGTAACTGGACCTGGTAACAGACCATTGAAGTCTCTTTCACATATGTTGAAAGGTAAGCAAGGACGTTTCCGTCAAAATCTATTAGGGAAACGTGTTGACTATTCAGGTCGTTCAGTTATCGTTGTTGGACCAAACTTAAAAATGTATCAATGTGGATTACCGAAGGAAATGGCTCTTGAATTATTTAAGCCGTTTGTTATGAAAGAACTAGTTGAAAAAGGTTTAGCACACAATATTAAAAGTGCAAAACGAAAAATTGAAAGAGTACAGCCGGAAGTATGGGATGTTTTAGAATCGGTTATTAAAGAACACCCAGTATTACTAAACCGTGCTCCGACTCTTCACAGACTAGGGATTCAGGCGTTTGAACCAACATTGGTTGAAGGTCGTGCAATTCGCCTACATCCACTTGTATGTACGGCATATAATGCTGACTTTGATGGTGACCAAATGGCGGTACACGTTCCTTTATCTGCAGAAGCTCAAGCAGAAGCACGTATCTTAATGCTTGCTGCACAAAACATTTTGAACCCTAAAGATGGAAAACCAGTTGTTACACCATCTCAAGACATGGTTTTAGGTAACTATTACTTAACTCTTGAACGTGAAGGTGCAATTGGTGAAGGTATGATATTTAATGATACCAATGAAGCATTGCTAGCATATCAAAATGGTTATGTGCATTTACACACACGTGTGGCTGTAAATGCTGGTTCATTAAATAATGAAACATTTACTGAAGAGCAAAACAAAATGCTGTTAATTACAACAGTGGGTAAGCTTATTTTTAATGAGATTTTGCCGAAATCATTCCCATACATGAATGAACCGACAAAACAGAACATTGAAGATAAAACACCTGAGAAATATTTTGTTGATACAAATGTAAATGTAAAAGAGCATATTGCTGCTCAGGAGGAAATTGCTCCGTTCAAAAAAGGTATCCTTGGAAAAATCATTGCGGAAATCTTCAAGAAGTTCCATATTACAGAAACTTCAAAGATGTTGGACCGCATGAAAAATCTTGGATTTAAATATTCTACAAAAGCAGGTATCACTGTTGGTGTAGCTGACATTATCGTATTAAAAGAGAAACAAGAAATTATTAGCGAAGCACAAGCAAAAGTTGATAATGTTATGAAACAGTTCAGAAGAGGATTAATTACAGAAGATGAACGTTATGAACGTGTCATCTCAATCTGGAGTGCTGCCAAAGATAATATTCAAGGGAAATTAATGGCGTCTCTTGATAAGCGAAATCCAATCTTCATGATGAGTGACTCTGGTGCCCGTGGTAACGCATCGAACTTTACACAATTAGCTGGTATGCGTGGACTTATGGCCAACCCGGCTGGACGTATTATCGAATTACCAATTAAATCAAGTTTCCGTGAGGGACTAACGGTATTAGAGTACTTTATCTCTACTCACGGTGCTCGTAAAGGTCTTGCCGATACAGCACTTAAAACAGCAGACTCTGGTTACTTAACACGTCGACTAGTAGATGTTGCCCAAGATGTTATCATCCGTGAAGATGACTGTGGAACAGACCGTGGTATTCGTGCTGAAGCTATTAAAGAAGGTACTGAAATTATCGAGAAGCTTGATGAGCGCTTGATTGGAAGATACTGTCGTAAAGCAGTCAAACATCCTGAAACTGGTAAGATTATTGTAAATGAAAACGAACTAATTACTGAGGACATAGCTGTAGAGATTATCGAAGCTGGTATTGATGCAGTTTGGATTCGTTCTGCATTTACATGTAACACTAGACATGGTGTTTGTAAAAAATGTTATGGACGTAATTTAGCGACAGGTAGTGAGGTTGAAGTCGGTGAAGCTGTAGGTATCATTGCTGCACAATCAATCGGAGAACCTGGTACTCAGTTAACAATGCGTACGTTCCATACAGGTGGGGTTGCTGGAGACGATATCACTCAAGGTTTACCTCGTATTCAAGAACTCTTTGAAGCTAGAAATCCTAAAGGTCAAGCAATTATCTCTGAAATCGATGGTGTTGTAGCAGAAATCAACGAAGTAAGTGAAAAACAACAAGAAATTGTTATTCAAGGTGAAGTTGAATCACGTTCGTACACTGCGCCATATAATGCACGCTTGAAAGTAGCGCAAGGAGATAAAATAGAAAGCGGTCAGGTATTGACTGAAGGTTCTATTGATCCAAAAGAATTATTAAAAGTTAAAGATTTACAAGCAGTTCAAACATATCTACTACGTGAAGTTCAAAAAGTATACCGTATGCAAGGGGTAGAAATTGGTGATAAGCACGTAGAGGTAATGGTTCGTCAAATGTTACGTAAGGTCAGAGTAATGGACGCTGGAGATACAGATGTATTACCAGGAACACTTCTTGATATCCATCAGTTTACTGATGCAAACAAGCAAGTATTACTAGAAGGTAAACGACCAGCAACAGGTAGACCAGTTCTACTTGGTATTACGAAGGCATCACTTGAAACAGATTCATTCCTATCTGCTGCGTCATTCCAAGAGACAACACGTGTACTAACAGATGCGGCAATTAAAGGAAAACGTGATGAATTACTTGGACTGAAAGAAAATGTTATCATTGGTAAACTTGTTCCGGCTGGTACAGGTATGCCGAGATATCGCCAATCTGAACCAATCATGAAGGTAGAGCAAGCCGAAGAGGTTGTTTCAGTAGACTAATGTAATTGAAGATGGATGTTAAACTTTTTCACTAGGAATGTTGACATCCATCTTTTCTGATGTTAATATATTCAAGGTGTGTTAGTCACAACCTGTTACTTTGGAGGATATTTGATTATGTCTTATGAAAAAGTATCACAGGCACATAAAATCATTGTTGGTACAAAGCAAACAGTTAAAGCCCTGTTAAATAATCAAGTTAAAGAAATTGTCATTGCTGAAGATGCAGAACCAAGAATAATTAACAAAGTTATTCAAACTGCGGAACAAATGCAAGTACCTTTAACGAAAGTTTCTTCTATGAAAAAGCTTGGTAAAGCTTGCGGAATAGAGGTAGGAGCTGCAGCTGTAGCTATAATCCAGTAAAAACTGTTTTTGCACGATGAAAATAGTCATTATGCAGAAACTTTGTTTTTGCCTAAATATGAACCACCTGGATGTGTGGGATTAAAAGATGAGGGGAGGATATCCAAAATGCCTACAATTAATCAACTAGTTCGTAAAGGACGCGTAAGCAAAGTTGTGAAATCAGATTCACCAGCTTTGAATAAAGGTTACAATAGCTTCAAGAAAGAGCAAACAGATGTATCATCACCTCAAAAACGTGGTGTATGTACTCGTGTAGGTACGATGACGCCTAAGAAACCAAACTCAGCGCTTCGTAAATATGCTCGTGTACGTTTAACAAACGGTATTGAAGTAACTGCTTATATTCCTGGTATCGGTCATAACTTACAAGAGCACAGCGTTGTGTTAATCCGTGGAGGTCGTGTAAAAGACTTACCAGGGGTACGTTATCACATCGTGCGTGGAGCACTTGATACTGCAGGTGTAGATGGACGTATGCAAGGTCGTTCTAAATACGGTACAAAGCGTCCAAAAGCTGCAAAAAAATAATATAAATAAAATTTCAAACTAATTTGAAGGGAGGAACATAACATGCCACGTAAAGGTCCTGTAGCAAAAAGAGATGTATTACCAGATCCACTTTACAATTCAAAGCTTGTTACACGTTTAGTAAATAGAATTATGATCGACGGGAAAAGAGGTAAAGCACAATCTGTACTTTACAATGCTTTCGATCTAATCAAAGAACGTTCTGGAAAAGAACCTATGGAAGTGTTTGAACAAGCACTTAAGAACATCATGCCTGTTCTTGAAGTTAAAGCTCGCCGTGTTGGTGGTGCTAACTATCAAGTACCAGTAGAAGTTCGTCCAGATCGTCGTACTACTTTAGGTCTTCGTTGGTTAGTTAACTACGCTCGTCTTCGTGGAGAAAAAACAATGGAAGAGCGTTTAGCTAATGAAATTCTTGATGCAGCTAACAATACTGGTGCTGCTGTTAAGAAGCGTGAAGATACACATAAAATGGCTGAAGCAAATAAAGCATTTGCTCACTATCGTTGGTAATCAATATAATATAAATATACTAAATTTCCTATTAGGAAGGAGAAATTTACCCAATGGCAAGAGAGTTCTCCTTAGAAAATACTCGTAATATTGGTATCATGGCTCATATCGATGCTGGTAAAACAACAACAACTGAGCGTGTACTTTATTACACTGGTCGTATTCATAAAATTGGTGAAACTCATGAAGGTGCATCTCAGATGGACTGGATGGAGCAAGAACAAGAACGTGGAATCACGATCACATCTGCTGCAACTACAGCGCAGTGGAAAGGTCATCGCGTAAACATCATTGACACTCCTGGACACGTAGACTTCACAGTTGAAGTTGAACGTTCATTACGTGTTCTTGATGGTGCGATCGCTGTTCTTGATGCTCAATCAGGTGTTGAACCACAAACTGAAACAGTTTGGCGTCAAGCAACAACTTATGGAGTACCACGTGTTGTATTCGTTAATAAAATGGATAAAATCGGTGCAGACTTCATATATTCAGTGAATACATTGCATGATCGTCTTCAAGCAAATGCTCATCCAATTCAATTACCGATTGGTGCTGAGGATCAATTTGAAGGTATCATCGATTTAGTCGAAATGAAAGCTACGTTCTATGGTAATGACTTAGGAACTGATATCGAAGAGAGAGAAATTCCTGAAGAATACCAAGATCAAGCAAACGAATACCGTGAAAGATTAGTTGAAGCAGTTGCTGAATTAGATGAAGAGTTAATGGAAAAATACCTTGGTGGTGAAGAAATCACTAACGAAGAGCTTAAAGCAGCAATTCGTAAAGGTACAGTTAATGTTGAATTCTATCCAGTTATCTGTGGATCAGCTTTCAAAAATAAAGGTGTTCAAAAAATGTTAGATGCAGTAATCGACTACTTACCATCTCCATTAGACGTACCTGCAATCAAAGGTACTGTTCCTGATAGTGATGAGGAAGTAACTCGTGAATCTAGCGACGATGCTCCATTCGCTGCATTAGCATTTAAAGTTATGACAGACCCATATGTAGGTAAACTTACATTCTTCCGCGTTTACTCTGGTACATTAAGTTCTGGATCATATGTTCAAAACTCTACTAAAGGTAAACGTGAACGTGTAGGACGTATCTTACAAATGCATGCAAACAGCCGTGAGGAAATCTCTCAAGTACATGCGGGTGATATTGCTGCAGCAGTTGGTTTGAAAGATACAACAACTGGTGATACTTTATGTGATGACAAAAACTTAGTTATCTTAGAGTCTATGGTATTCCCTGAGCCAGTTATTGAGCTTTCAGTTGAACCAAAATCAAAAGCAGACCAAGATAAAATGACGACTGCTTTACAAAAACTTCAAGAAGAGGACCCTACATTTAGAGCTCACACTAACCCAGAAACTGGTCAAACGATCATTGCTGGTATGGGTGAACTTCACTTAGATATTCTCGTTGACCGTATGAAGCGTGAATTCAAAGTTGAAGCAAATGTTGGTGCACCTCAAGTAGCATATCGTGAAACATTCCGCCAAGGAGCAAAAGTTGAAGGTAAATTTGCTCGTCAATCTGGTGGTCGTGGACAATTCGGACATGTTTGGATCGAGTTTGAACCAAATGAAGAAGGTAAAGGCTTCGAATTTGAAAACAAAATCGTCGGTGGTGTAGTACCACGTGAATATGTTCCTGCTGTTCAAGCTGGTCTTGAAGATGCAATGCAAAACGGTGTATTAGCTGGTTATCCACTAGTAGACGTTAAAGCTGCACTAGTTGACGGATCTTACCATGATGTTGACTCAAGTGAAATGGCGTTTAAAGTTGCTGCTTCTTTAGCTCTTAAAAATGCTGTTTCAAAATGTAACCCAGTAATTCTTGAACCTGTCATGAAGGTTGAAGTTGTTGTACCAGAAGAGTACATGGGTGATATCATGGGTCAAGTAACTGCTCGTCGTGGACGTGTAGAAGGTATGGAAGCACGCGGTAACGCTCAAGTTGTTCGTGCAATGATTCCACTTTCTGAAATGTTTGGATATGCGACAGCATTACGTTCAAGTACTCAAGGTCGCGGTGTTTTCACAATGCACTTTGATCACTATGAAGAAGTACCAAAATCAGTTGCAGAAGAAATTATTAAAAAAAATAAAGGTGAGTAATTGATTTTACCCCTTTGTTGAGATATAACTACTTATGTGAGAACAGAAAGTGTTTACATCACTTTCTGTTACATAAATCCTAAAAAAATTAAACTCTAAGGAGGATTTTTAGAATGGCTAAAGAAAAATTCGATCGTTCCAAAACGCATGCTAATATCGGTACAATTGGTCACGTTGACCATGGTAAAACTACATTAACAGCTGCTATCACAACTGTTCTTGCTAAACAAGGCGGCGGTGAAGCAAAAGGTTATGATCAAATCGATGCTGCTCCAGAAGAACGTGAGCGTGGTATTACAATCAATACTTCACACGTTGAATATGAAACAGCTACTCGTCACTATGCACACGTTGACTGCCCAGGACACGCTGACTATGTTAAAAACATGATCACTGGTGCTGCACAAATGGATGGTGGTATCCTAGTAGTATCTGCTGCTGACGGTCCAATGCCACAAACTCGTGAGCACATCCTTTTATCTCGTCAAGTAGGTGTACCATACCTTGTTGTATTCTTAAACAAATGTGACATGGTTGATGATGAAGAGTTATTAGAACTTGTTGAAATGGAAGTTCGTGACCTTCTTTCTGAATATGAATTCCCTGGTGATGATGTACCAGTAATCAAAGGTTCTGCTCTTAAAGCATTAGAAGGAGAGCCTGAGTGGGAAGAAAAAATCGTTGAATTAATGAACGCTGTTGACGAGTATATCCCAACTCCAGAACGTGACACTGACAAGCCATTCATGATGCCAGTTGAGGATGTATTCTCAATCACTGGTCGTGGAACAGTTGCTACAGGTCGTGTAGAGCGTGGACAAGTTAAAGTTGGTGACGTTGTTGACATCATCGGTTTAGTTGAAGAGCCAAAGAACACAACTGTAACAGGTGTTGAAATGTTCCGTAAGCTTCTTGACTATGCTGAAGCTGGAGATAACATCGGTGCACTTCTTCGTGGCGTTTCTCGTGATGAAGTACAACGTGGACAAGTACTTGCTAAACCAGGTACAATCACTCCACACACTAAGTTCAAAGCTGAAGTTTACGTATTATCAAAAGAAGAAGGTGGACGTCACACTCCATTCTTCTCAAACTACCGCCCACAGTTCTACTTCCGTACAACTGACGTAACTGGTATCTGCCAATTACCAGAAGGCGTAGAAATGGTAATGCCTGGTGATAACGTTGAAATGTCTGTTGAGCTTATCGCTCCAATCGCGATTGAAGAAGGAACTAAATTCTCAATCCGTGAAGGTGGACGTACAGTAGGCGCTGGCGTTGTAGCTTCTATCCAAGAATAATTAACTATAATAGTTAGAAAAGACGAGTATTTGTTACTCGTCTTTTTTTGTGCATTATATCCTTTATATGAAACTAATCGATTTCATCTTTTCACAATTAATTAGAAAAGGTATTTTTAAGGATGATAGAAAATAAAACCATCTAGAATGAACTTGATAATCAACTATAATCTATGTATAATATGAAAAGTGCGCAAGAATACTATATAACTTTAATTTATTCTTGCATCTATCACGGTTTTTTTGTATAATAGACAATGTTGGTCTTTGACTGCGATGAGGCAGGAGGTTGCCGATACACACGGCCGCTTTGCCATGGCGTGTGTAGGAAAATTTCTGCTGAGAAAATGTCTATTTTAAAAATAGGCGAAAAGGAGGGAAAATAATGGCAAAACAAAAGATTCGTATTCGTTTAAAAGCTTATGATCATAGAATTCTTGATCAATCAGCTGAGAAAATCGTTGAAACTGCAAAACGTTCTGGAGCAAGTGTTTCTGGTCCAATTCCATTACCAACTGAAAGATCTGTATACACAATCCTACGTGCGGTTCATAAGTACAAAGATTCTCGTGAACAATTCGAAATGCGTACGCATAAGCGTTTAATTGATATCATCAACCCAACACCACAAACAGTTGATGCATTAATGCGTTTAGACTTACCATCTGGTGTTGACATCGAAATCAAATTATAATTTTAAGAATAATTTCTACGGAATATATAGGAGGTGTGACTCATGACCAAAGGAATCTTAGGAAGAAAAATTGGTATGACGCAAGTATTTGCTGAAAACGGCGATTTAATCCCTGTAACAGTTATTGAAGCTACTCCAAACGTTGTTCTTCAAAAGAAATCAGCTGAAACTGATGGATATAATGCTGTACAATTAGGTTTTGAAGATAAACGTGAAAAATTAGCTAACAAACCTGAAAAAGGACATGTTGCAAAAGCAAACACTGCACCTAAGCGCTTCGTTAAAGAACTTCGTGAAGCTAGCTTAGATGGTTACGAAGTTGGTCAAGAAGTCAAAGTTGATATTTTCACTGCTGGTGAAATTGTAGATGTAACAGGAATTTCTAAAGGGAAAGGTTTCCAAGGCTCAATTAAACGCCACGGACAATCTCGTGGACCTATGTCTCACGGTTCTCGCTATCATCGTCGCCCAGGTTCAATGGGACCTGTAGCTCCAAACCGAGTTTTCAAAAACAAATTATTACCTGGACGTATGGGTGGAGAACGTATTACAGTTCAAAACTTAGAAATCGTTAAAGTAGATGCAGAACGCAATCTATTATTAGTTAAAGGTAATGTACCTGGAGCTAAAAAAGCACTTATCACTGTAAAAAGCGCAGTTAAATCTAAATAATTTCTTTAGGAAAGGAGGAATTGGATAATGCCGAAAGTAGCATTATTAAACCAATCTGGATCTAATGTTGGAGAAATTGAACTAAATGATTCTGTATTTGGTATCGAACCTAATCAGCACGTATTATTTGATGCGGTTATCATGCAAAGAGCTTCCTTACGTCAAGGAACTCATAAAGTAAAAAATCGTTCTGAAGTTGCAGGCGGAGGTCGTAAGCCTTGGCGCCAAAAGGGTACTGGTCGTGCTCGTCAAGGATCTATCCGTTCGCCACAATGGCGCGGTGGTGGTATCGTATTCGGACCAACTCCACGTTCATATTCTTATAAATTACCTAAAAAAGTTCGCCGTTTAGCGATCAAATCTGCTTTATCATCAAAAGTAATTGACAACAATATCGTTGTTTTAGAGGATTTAACGTTTAATGCACCAAAAACAAAAGAAATGACTGCAGTTCTTAAAGGTCTTTCTGTTGATAAAAAAGCATTAATCGTTACTGCTGACAACAATGAAAATGTTGCATTATCAGCACGTAATATCCCAGGCGTAACAGTTGTTACAGCTAATGGAGTAAACGTACTTGATGTACTTAACCATGATAAGCTTATTATGACGAAAGCTGCGGTGCAAAAAGTAGAGGAGGTGCTTGCATAATGAAAGATCCTCGTGATATTATTAAGCGCCCCGTAATCACTGAACGTTCAACAGATCTTATGACTGAAAAGAAATATACATTTGAAGTTGATGTTAAAGCAAATAAGACTGAAGTAAAAGATGCTATCGAAGCTATCTTTGGCGTAAAAGTTGAAAAAGTAAACATCATGAACTACAAAGGTAAATTAAAACGAGTAGGCCGTTACACTGGTTTAACAAACCGTCGTCGTAAGGCTATCATTAAACTCGCTGCGGATAGTAAAGAAATCGAATTATTCGAAGTATAATTTTAAAAGAAAAGGAGGGATATCGATATGGCGATTAAAAAATATAAACCAACCTCAAATGGTCGTCGTAATATGACTGTTTCTGATTTTGCTGAAATTACGACTGACAAACCAGAAAAATCGTTACTTGCACCTCTACACAGTAAAGGTGGACGTAATAACCAAGGTAAATTAACGGTTCGTCACCAAGGCGGCGGACATAAGCGCCAATATCGTGTGATCGATTTTAAACGCAACAAAGATGGAATACCAGGACGCGTTGCTACAATCGAGTACGATCCAAATCGTTCAGCTAACATCGCATTAATCAACTATGTTGATGGTGAGAAAAGATATATCCTTGCACCAAAGAACTTAACTGTAGGATTAGAAATCATGTCTGGTCCAGACGCTGATATTAAAGTAGGGAATGCACTTCCACTACAAAACATCCCAGTTGGTACTGTTGTGCATAACATTGAGTTAAAACCAGGTAAAGGCGGACAATTAGTTCGTTCTGCAGGTACATCTGCTCAAGTATTAGGTAAAGAAGGTAAATATGTACTTGTACGTTTAAATTCTGGTGAAGTACGTATGATTCTTGCTACTTGCCGTGCAACTATCGGTCAAGTTGGTAACGAACAACACGAACTTATTAATATTGGTAAAGCAGGTCGTTCTCGTTGGTTAGGTAAACGCCCAACTGTTCGTGGATCTGTAATGAACCCTAATGACCATCCACACGGTGGTGGTGAAGGTCGCGCTCCTATCGGACGTAAATCACCAATGTCACCATGGGGTAAACCAACTCTTGGAGCTAAGACTCGTAAGAAATCAAATAAATCAGATAAGTTTATCGTACGTCGTCGTAAAAAATAACGTGATTGAACTACGGTTCTTTCGAACCGTAGCACGATCGCGAAGGGAGGTACAATCATGGGCCGTAGCTTAAAAAAAGGACCATTCGTGGATGAACATTTAATGAGTAAAGTTGAAAAGTTAAATGAAGCGGATAAGAAACAAGTGATTAAAACTTGGTCTCGCCGTTCTACAATTTTCCCGCAATTCATTGGTCACACTATCGCTGTTTATGATGGACGTAAACATGTTCCTGTATATGTAACTGAGGACATGGTAGGTCACAAACTTGGTGAGTTTGCACCTACACGTACGTACAAAGGTCATGCAAGTGATGACAAGAAAACAAGACGTTAATGAGAGGAGGCATTTATATGCAACAATCTAAAGCTGTCGCTAAAACAGTTCGCATTGCTCCTCGTAAAGCTCGTTTAGTTTTAGATCTTATTCGAGGTAAGCAAGTAGGCGAAGCAGTAGCAATTTTAAACCATACTCCAAAAGCTGCTTCTCCAATCATTGAAAAAGTATTAAAATCAGCAGTGGCAAACGCTGAACATAACTATGAAATGGACATTAATAGCTTAGTTGTATCTGAAGCTTATGCAAATGAAGGTCCAACTCTAAAACGTTTCCGTCCACGTGCTCAAGGTCGTGCAAGTGCTATTAACAAACGTACTAGCCACATCACAATCATCTTAACAGAAAAGAAGGAGGGATAATCCGTGGGTCAAAAGGTAAATCCAGTCGGTCTTCGTATTGGAGTTATTCGTGATTGGGAGTCTAAATGGTTCGCTGGTAAAGACTACTCAACTCTTTTACATGAAGATATTAAAATTCGTGAATACATTAGCAAACGTCTTAATGATGCATCTGTTTCTAAAATTGAGATCGAGCGTGCTGCAAACCGTGTAAACATTACAATCCACACTGCAAAACCTGGTATGGTTATTGGTAAAGGTGGTACGGAAGTTGAAGCATTACGTAAAGCGTTGAACCAATTAACTGGCAAACGCGTCCACATCAACATTTTAGAAATCAAAAAAGCTGATTTAGATGCTAAATTAGTTGCTGAAAACATTGCACGTCAATTAGAAAACCGTATTTCTTTCCGTCGTGCTCAAAAACAAACTATTCAACGTGCAATGCGCGCTGGTGCACAAGGTATTAAAACTCAAGTATCTGGTCGTTTAGGTGGAGCAGATATCGCACGTGCGGAGCATTATAGCGAAGGAACAGTTCCACTTCACACTCTTCGTGCTGACATTGATTATGGAACAGCTGAAGCTGATACAACTTATGGTAAATTAGGTGTTAAAGTTTGGATCTATCGTGGAGAGGTTCTTCCTACTAAGAAGAAAACTGAGGAAGGAGGAAAATAATATGTTATTGCCAAAACGCGTAAAGTATCGCAGAGAACATCGTGGAAAAATGCGTGGTCGTGCGAAAGGCGGTACTGAAGTACACTTCGGTGAATTCGGTATTCAAGCATTAGAAGCTTCTTGGATTACTAACCGTCAAATCGAGGCTGCTCGTATTGCGATGACACGTTATATGAAACGTGGCGGTAAAGTTTGGATTAAAATCTTCCCTTCTAAACCATATACAGCAAAACCTCTTGAGGTTCGTATGGGATCTGGTAAAGGTGCTCCAGAAGGTTGGGTAGCAGTTGTTAAGCCAGGTAAAGTATTATTCGAAATTTCTGGTGTTTCTGAAGAAGTAGCGCGTGAAGCACTTCGCTTAGCTTCTCATAAATTACCGATTAAAACGAAATTCGTAAAACGTGAAGAAATTGGTGGTGAATCTATTGAAAGCTAATGAAATTCGTGACCTTACCACTGCTGAAATTGAACAAAAAGTAAAGTCTCTTAAAGAAGAGTTATTTAACCTTCGCTTTCAACTAGCGACAGGACAATTAGAAAATACTGCTCGCATCCGTGAAGTACGTAAATCGATCGCTCGTATGAAAACTGTTATCCGTGAAAGAGAGATCGCAGCTAATAATCGTTAATAAGAGAGGAGGTTTACGAAAATGAGTGAACGTAACCAACGTAAAGTGTATACTGGTCGTGTTGTTTCTGACAAAATGGATAAGACAATTACTGTTCTTGTAGAAACTTACAAAACACACTCGCTATACGGTAAACGAGTAAAATACTCTAAAAAGTTTAAAGCGCATGATGAAAACAACCAAGCTAAAATTGGTGATATCGTTAAAATCATGGAAACTCGTCCATTATCAGCTACTAAACGTTTCCGTCTAGTAGAAGTAGTAGAAGAAGCTATTATCATTTAATTTGTTCGGATAGTTAATTCCGAAGGGAGGTAACATAAGTGATCCAACAAGAATCTCGTTTAAAAGTTGCTGACAACTCTGGTGCTCGTGAAGTTCTTACAATCAAAGTATTAGGTGGTTCTGGTCGTAAAACTGCTAATATCGGTGATGTGATTGTTTGTACGGTAAAACAAGCAACACCAGGTGGCGTTGTCAAAAAAGGTGAAGTTGTAAAAGCGGTTATCGTTCGTACAAAGAGTGGTGCACGTCGTTCAGACGGTTCATATATCAAATTTGATGAAAATGCATGTGTTATCATCCGTGATGACAAGAGCCCTCGTGGAACTCGTATTTTCGGACCTGTTGCACGTGAATTACGTGAAAACAACTTCATGAAAATCGTTTCTTTAGCTCCGGAAGTATTATAATAAATTCGATTGCCTTACTAAGGAGGTGCAACTAGGATGCATGTTAAAAAAGGTGACAAAGTAATGGTTATCTCTGGTAAGGATAAAGGTAAACAAGGCGTTGTACTTGCTGCTTATCCGAAAAAAGATCGCGTACTTGTTGAGGGAGTTAATGTTGTGAAAAAACATTCAAAACCTTCTCAAGCTAATCCACAAGGTGGAATCTTAAACCAAGAGGCACCTATCCATGTATCAAATGTTATGCCACTTGACCCTAAATCTGGTGAGCCGACTCGCGTTGGTTATAAAGTGGTAGACGGTAAAAAGGTACGTGTAGCAAAAAAATCTGGTGAAACTTTAGATAAATAGTAAATAAGGAAGGGAGGTCTGTGGTATGAACCGCCTTAAAGAAAAGTATCAAAAAGAAATTACACCTGCATTAATGAGTAAGTTTTCTTACAAATCAGTAATGCAAGCTCCAAAAATTGAAAAAATCGTTATCAACATGGGTGTTGGTGATGCAGTTTCAAACTCAAAAGCATTGGATGTTGCTGTTGAAGAATTAGCTCAAATCACTGGTCAAAAACCAGTTATTACAAAAGCTAAAAAATCTATCGCTGGTTTCCGTCTTCGTGAAGGAATGCCTATCGGTGCAAAAGTTACATTACGCGGTGAGCGTATGTACCAATTCTTAGACAAATTAATTTCTGTTTCTTTACCACGTGTACGTGACTTCCGTGGGGTTTCTAAGAAATCATTTGACGGTCGTGGTAACTACACTTTAGGTGTTAAAGAGCAATTAATTTTCCCTGAGATTGATTATGATAAAGTTAACAAGGTTCGTGGTATGGATATCGTTATCGTAACAACTGCGAATACTGATGAAGAAGCACGCGAACTATTAACACAGTTCGGTATGCCGTTCCAAAAATAATCGCTAAGTAAAGGGAGGCGAAATTGTGGCTAAAAAATCAATGATTGCGAAGCAAAAACGCACTCAAAAGTTCAAAGTACAAGAGTACACTCGTTGTGAGCGTTGCGGACGTCCACATTCTGTACTACGCAAATTTAAGCTTTGCCGTATTTGTTTCCGTGAACTTGCTTATAAAGGTCAAATTCCAGGCGTGAAAAAAGCTAGCTGGTAAAACCGTAAAACGGGAAGGAGGTTATTTTAGATGGTTATGACAGATCCTATTGCAGATATGCTTACTCGCATTCGTAATGCGAACATGGTACGTCACGAGAAGCTTGAGTTCCCTGCTTCTAAAATTAAGAAAGAAATTGCTGAAATTTTAAAGCGTGAAGGTTTCGTTCGTGATGTTGAATATGTAGAAGATAACAAACAAGGTATCATTCGTATTTTCTTGAAATACGGATCAAACAATGAGCGTGTAATCACTGGTCTTAAAAGAATCAGTAAGCCAGGTTTACGTGTATATGCAAAAGCTGATGAAGTACCACGTGTACTTAACGGATTAGGAATTGCAATTGTTTCAACTTCTCAAGGTGTTTTGACTGATAAAGAAGCTCGTGCAAAACAAACTGGTGGAGAAGTATTAGCATACGTTTGGTAAAAAGTTCAAAAAGAATGGAGGTGTATTGAATGTCTCGTATTGGTAAAAAGCCACTAGAAATTCCTGCTGGTGTTACAGTTACAATCGCTGATGATAATACGGTAACAGTAAAAGGACCTAAAGGTGAATTAACTCGTACATTCAACTCTGATATTAAAATCTCTTTAGAAGATAACGTCTTAACTGTAAGTCGTCCTTCTGATGTTAAAGAACACCGTGCTCTTCACGGTACTACACGTAGTCTACTAGGTAATATGGTAGAAGGCGTTTCTAAAGGTTTTGAAAGAGGATTAGAACTAATCGGTGTCGGTTACCGTGCTTCTAAATCTGGAAATAAACTAGTTCTTAATGTTGGTTACTCACACCCTGTTGAAATCACACCTGAGGCTGGTATTGAAATCGAAGTACCATCTCAAACAAAAGTTCTTGTTAAAGGTACTGATAAAGAGCGTGTAGGTGCTATTGCAGCTAACATTCGTGACGTTCGTCCACCAGAACCTTACAAAGGTAAAGGTATTCGCTATGAAGGCGAACATGTACGTCGTAAAGAAGGTAAAACTGCGAAGTAATATCGCCTAGATGATAAGAAAGGAGTGACCTAAATGATTACTAAAGCTGATAAAAATGCTGTACGTAAAAAAAGACATGCGCGTGTACGTGCGAAATTAACAGGTACTGCTACTCGTCCACGTCTTAACGTATATCGTTCAAATCAACATATTTATGCACAAGTAATTGATGATACTAACTCTGTAACTTTAGTAAGTGCTTCTACTTTAGATAAAGATTTTGATCTTGATGCAAAAAGCAATGTCGAAGCTGCACAAAAAGTTGGCGAATTAGTTGCTAAACGTGCTATTGAAAAAGGTGTTAAATCAGTCGTTTTTGATCGTGGAGGATATTTATATCATGGTCGTATTAAAGCTCTAGCTGATGCAGCTCGCGAAGCTGGACTTGAATTTTAATCGCAAAAGGAGGGACATAAAGAATGCGTCGTATTGATCCAAACAAATTAGAGCTTGAAGAACGCGTAGTTACCGTTAACCGCGTAGCGAAGGTTGTTAAAGGTGGTCGTCGTTTCCGCTTTGCAGCACTTGTTGTTGTTGGTGATAAAAACGGTCACGTAGGTTTCGGTACTGGTAAAGCACAAGAGGTACCAGAAGCGATTCGTAAAGCAATTGAAGATGCAAAGAAAAACCTTATCGAAGTACCAATGGTAGGGACTACAATTCCTCACCAAGTTATCGGACAATTTGGAGCAGGAAATATTCTTTTAAAACCAGCATCCGAAGGTACAGGAGTTATCGCAGGAGGACCTGTTCGTGCGGTATTAGAATTAGCAGGTGTTGCTGATATCCTATCTAAATCTTTAGGTTCAAACACTCCAATTAATATGATTCGTGCTACTATTTCTGGTTTGAAAGACTTAAAGAGTGCTGAAGATGTTGCAAAGTTACGTGGAAAAACGGTAGAAGAACTGTTAGGATAAGGAGGGAACTAAAATGGCGAATAAGTTAGAAATTACCCTCACTCGCAGTGTGATTGGTCGTCCTGAGGATCAACGTGTTACTGTTAGAACACTTGGACTTAAAAAGTTACATCAAACTGTAGTACAAGATGATAATCCTGCGATTCGCGGTATGATTAATAAAGTGTCTCACTTAGTTACAGTAAAAGAACAATAATAGATACAACAATAAATAAGGAGGTGTCCCGATGAAACTTCATGAGTTGAAACCAGCAGAAGGATCACGTAAAACTCGTAATCGTGTTGGACGTGGTACAGGATCTGGTAACGGTAAAACAGCTGGTAAAGGTCATAAAGGACAAAACGCTCGTTCTGGTGGTGGAGTACGTCCAGGATTCGAAGGTGGTCAAACTCCTTTGTTCCGTCGTTTACCAAAACGTGGATTTACAAACATCAACCGTAAGGATTACGCAATTGTTAACCTTGAGACTCTTAATCGCTTTGAAGAAGGTACTGAGGTTACTCCAGAATTATTACTTGAAACAGGTATTGTTAGCAATGTAAAATCTGGTGTGAAAATCCTAGGTAACGGACAGTTAGAGAAAAAACTTACTGTAAAAGCTAACAAATTCTCTGCTTCAGCTAAAGAAGCTATTGAAAATGCTGGCGGTACAGCTGAGGTGATCTAATGTTAAAAACAATCTCCAATTTTATGCGCGTGGGTGATATTAGAAATAAAATTATATTCACCCTTTTAATGTTAGTAGTATTTCGTATTGGGACGTTCATTCCTGTGCCGAATGTTAATGCAGAAGTGCTTAAAGCACAGGATGAACTAAATGTATTCGGAATCTTAAACACATTCGGTGGCGGTGCATTATTTAATTTCTCAATCCTAGCGATGGGGATTATGCCATATATCACTGCATCAATTATCGTTCAACTTCTTCAAATGGATGTTGTTCCGAAATTCACTGAATGGTCTAAACAAGGTGATGTTGGGCGACGCAAGCTTGCTCAATTTACAAGATATTTTACGATAATATTAGGTTTTATCCAGGCGTTAGGTATGTCCTATGGGTTTAATGCTCAGTCAGGCGGTGCCTTAATTGAGAATCCCGGAATCGGCACATACTTGTTAATTGCGATTGTATTAACAGCTGGAACAGCATTTTTAATGTGGTTAGGGGAGCAAATTACCTCTAAAGGTGTTGGGAATGGTATTTCCGTTCTTATCTTTGCAGGGATTGTCGCGGGTATCCCATCTACATTGAATCAAATATATGCACAACAATTCGAAAATGCAGGGGATCAATTGTTTATTCGTATAATTACCGTTGTTATCCTTGTATTAGCAATATTAGCAGTAGTAGTAGGGGTTATTTTTATCCAACAAGCACTACGTAAGATTCCAATTCAATACGCTAAGCGTACTGGTAACAATATGGCTGGTGGTCAAACGACTCATCTACCATTAAAGGTTAACCCTGCTGGCGTTATTCCTGTAATCTTTGCTGTGTCGTTCGTCATTACACCTCCAACGATTGCTTCGTTTTTCGGTCCTAATGATGTAACGGAATGGATTCAAAAAATCTTTGATTATACTCAACCAATCGGTATGATTATCTACATTGCGTTAATTATTGCATTTGCATATTTCTACACATTTGTTCAAGTTAATCCTGAGCAAATGGCTGATAACTTGAAGAAACAAGGTGGCTATATACCTGGTATTCGTCCGGGAAAAAGCACGCAGGAATACGTTACAAAGGTATTATATCGTCTTACTTTTGTTGGTTCTATTTTCTTAGCAGCAATAGCTGTTCTTCCTGTTTTCTTCATTAAATTTGCTAACTTACCTGATTCTGCACAAATTGGTGGAACTAGCTTGTTAATCGTAGTAGGGGTTGCCCTTGAAACGATGAAACAACTAGAAAGTCAGTTAGTGAAGAGACATTATAAAGGTTTTATTAAATAATGGGGATATGGGAGCTGCTTCCCATGCCCTTTAAACAGAGACTGAGGGGGAAATACAAGTGAATTTAGTATTGATGGGCCTTCCAGGTGCTGGAAAGGGTACTCAGGCTGAACGTATTGTCGAAAAGTACGACATCCCTCATATCTCAACAGGAGATATGTTCAGAGCTGCTATGAAAGAAGAAACAGAACTAGGTTTACAAGCAAAATCTTTTATTGATAAAGGTGAACTTGTACCAGATGAAGTAACTATAGGTATCGTTCGTGAACGTTTAGGGAAGAATGATTGCCAAAAAGGTTTTCTTCTTGATGGGTTTCCAAGAACTGTTGCTCAAGCTGAAGCGCTTGAGGGAATTCTAGCAGAGCTTAACAAACAGATTGATTACGTAATTAACATCGATGTAAATAAAGATATCTTAATGGAGCGTTTAACGGGTCGCCGCATCTGTAAATCATGTGGTGCTACTTATCATCTAGTATTTAACCCACCTGCTAATGAAGGCAAGTGTGATAAATGTGGTGGTGAGCTTTATCAACGTGCCGATGACAATGAAGAAACGGTTGCAAATCGTTTAGAGGTTAACCTTAAACAAACCGAACCTTTATTGAACTTTTATAACGAAAAAGGTTATTTAAGAAATATTAATGGTGAACAAGATATTAATAATGTGTTTGTTGACGTTAATCAGCTGCTTGGAGGATTAGTGCATGATCGTTTGTAAGACTCAGCGTGAACTCGAAATTATGCGAGAAGCTGGTCGAATCGTTGCTCTGACACATCAAGAGTTGCAAAAGTTCATACAACCTGGTATAACAACAAAAGAATTGGATTCCATAGCTGAAAAGTTTATCCGTGGATATGATGCAATTCCGTCCTTTAAAGGGTATAATGGTTTCCGCGGGAGTATTTGTACTTCTGTAAATGAAGAACTCGTTCATGGAATACCTGGAGATCGTGTATTGCGTGAAGGAGATATAATTAGCATCGATATCGGTGCAAAGTATAATGGTTATCATGGAGATTCTGCTTGGACTTATGCAGTTGGCAACATATCTGATGAGACGAGAAGACTTTTAGAGGTAACAGAAGAGTCTTTATATAGAGGTCTTAAAGAAGCGAAGCCAGGTGATAGACTTTCAAATATTTCTCATGCGATCCAAACTTATGTTGAAGAACATCAGTTTTCTGTCGTTAGAGAGTATGTCGGTCACGGCGTAGGTCAAGAATTACATGAAGATCCGCAAATTCCTCATTATGGTCCACCTAATAAAGGCCCAAGGCTAAAGCCCGGAATGGTATTAGCGATTGAACCTATGGTAAATGCGGGTACCCGTTATGTTAAGACATTGGCTGATAATTGGACAGTTGTTACGGTTGATGGGAAAATGTGTGCTCATTTTGAACATACTATCGCTATTACCGAAACAGGCTATGAAATCCTAACAAAAGCCTAATTGAAGGTGACATTGCTTGAACGAACCTAATTCGATTCCATACATTAGTCAAATGTTCTAAACAAAGACTTATGTAATATTGATGGGAAATTTCGGATGACATTTCGTTTAAATACTGAAGGAGAATGGGCGTCATTTCAATCTCTCCAGTAAGAAGAATGTTCATCATCTAGATTTTTTATCCTAAGTATCTCCGGAAGTTCAGAACAGTATAATGGAAACAGGTCGTGCGACAAAATGAGATGTAGTTTTCATAATTGTCAATGAGCAAGTTACTGATTTTGAGAAGGGAGAACAGTTCAATGGCGAAAGACGATGTAATTGAAGTTGAAGGAACTGTCGTTGAAACATTGCCTAATGCAATGTTCAAGGTAGAACTTGAGAACGGTCATACGGTTTTGGCGCATGTATCTGGAAAGATTCGCATGCATTTCATTCGTATTTTACCTGGAGACAAAGTAACGGTAGAATTATCTCCATATGATTTAACACGTGGTAGAATAACTTACCGTTTTAAATAATTAGCACTCCGTACTATTAAGGAGGTATTAGAATCATGAAAGTCAGACCATCTGTTAAACCGATTTGTGAGAAATGTAAAGTCATTCGCAGAAAAGGCAAAGTCATGGTTATTTGTGAGAATCCTAAACATAAGCAAAAACAAGGTTAATTATTAAGGAGGTGCAAGCTTAATGGCTCGTATTGCAGGTGTTGATATTCCTCGCGACAAACGTGTTGTGATTTCTTTAACATATATTTTTGGTATTGGACGTTCTACTGCTCAAAAAGTTTTAGCTGAAGCTGGAGTTTCTGAAGATACTCGTGTACGTGATTTAACTGAAGAAGAATTAGGAAAAATTCGTGATGTAATCGATAAGCTTAAAGTTGAAGGGGATCTTCGTCGTGAAGTTTCACTTAACATTAAGCGTCTAATTGAAATTGGTTCATTCCGTGGTATCCGCCACCGTCGTGGATTACCAGTTCGTGGACAAAATACGAAAAACAATGCTCGTACACGTAAAGGACCACGTCGTACTGTAGCAAACAAGAAGAAATAAGGTAAAGGAGGTTAACCAATAATGGCACGTAAAACAAACACTCGTAAACGTCGTGTGAAAAAGAATATTGAGAGTGGAGTTGCTCATATTCGTTCAACTTTTAACAACACGATTGTTACAATTACTGACACTCATGGTAATGCAATTTCATGGTCAAGTGCAGGTGCGTTAGGCTTTAGAGGTTCTCGTAAATCTACTCCTTTCGCTGCACAAATGGCTGCTGAAACAGCGGCAAAAGCATCTATGGAACATGGTTTAAAAACTCTTGAGGTTACAGTTAAAGGACCAGGTGCTGGTCGTGAAGCTGCAATTCGTTCATTACAAGCTGCAGGTTTAGAAGTAACTGCAATTAGAGACGTTACACCAGTTCCTCATAACGGATGCCGTCCACCAAAACGTCGTCGTGTATAAATTTTCTGTATAGATTTTGTATCCCTGTCAATAATGGGTTATGATACAGTATATAAGTTCTAACAGAATCACTTTGTTGTTGTGCACATTCGGGAACTTTTGAATGGGGAATTTCGGTTAGACATTTTAACATGTTAGTCTAGCCGGGGTTTCGACGTTTTGAAGGAGGGTTTATAGATGATAGAAATTGAAAAACCAAAAATCGAAACGGTTGAAATCAGCGATGATGCCAAATACGGTAAATTCGTCGTCGAGCCACTTGAGCGTGGATATGGTACAACTTTGGGTAACTCCTTACGTCGTATTCTTTTATCCTCACTCCCTGGTGCCGCTGTAACATCGATCCAAATAGATGGCGTACTTCATGAGTTTTCAACGATCGAAGGTGTTGTTGAAGATGTTACTTCGATTATCTTAAACATTAAAAAACTTGCTCTTAAAATCTATTCAGATGAAGAAAAGACGCTTGAAATTGATGTTCAAGGCGAAGGTAGTGTAACCGCATCGGATATTACTCATGATAGTGATGTGGAAATTTTAAATCCAGATCTTCATATCGCAACTCTTGCATCAGATGCTAGCTTTAGAATGAGACTAACAGCTAAGCGTGGACGTGGATACACTCCAGCTGATTCAAACAAGAGAGAAGATCAGCCAATTGGTGTCATTCCAATTGATTCGATTTACACTCCTGTTTCACGTGTTTCCTACCAAGTAGAAAAAACACGTGTAGGTCAAGTTGCTAATTATGATAAATTAACGCTTGATGTCTGGACTGATGGTAGCACTGGACCAAAAGAGGCGATCGCTTTAGGTTCAAAGATCCTTACTGAACACTTAAATATTTTTGTTGGTCTTACTGATGAGGCTCAAAATGCAGAAATTATGGTGGAAAAAGAAGAGGATCAAAAAGAAAAAGTTCTTGAGATGACGATTGAAGAATTAGACTTATCTGTTCGTTCCTATAACTGTTTAAAACGTGCTGGTATTAATACTGTACAAGAGCTTGCTCATAAAACAGAGGAAGATATGATGAAGGTTCGTAATTTAGGTCGTAAATCTCTTGAAGAAGTTAAGGCAAAGCTAGAAGAACTAGGATTAGGTCTTCGAAAAGACGACTAGTTAGAAAGTTAACTAGCGTTTTCGTATGTTTCAATAGACAATTTGTTTCTTAGTAGAAACAATAAAAACATACATTAAGAACGAAGGAGGGGACATCTGATGTCATACAGAAAATTAGGCCGTACAAGTGCTCAACGTAAAGCGATGCTTCGTGATTTAACTACTGATTTAATCATCAGTGAGCGTATTGAAACAACTGAAGCTCGTGCTAAAGAATTACGTTCAGTTGTTGAAAAGATGATCACTTTAGGAAAGCGCGGAGATCTTCATGCTCGCCGTCAAGCAGCTTCTTATGTACGTAATGAAGTTGCAGAGGTTGTAACTGTTACAACTGAAGAAGGTAAGGAAAAAGATAAACCTAAATATGCTTTAGAAAAGCTATTCAGTGATATCGCTCCACGCTATGAAGAGCGTCAAGGCGGATATACTCGTATCATGAAACTTGGACCACGTCGTGGAGACGGTGCTCCAATGGTTATCATTGAATTAGTTTAATTTACATTTTTTACTCTCAAGGGCGTGACAGTTGTTAAACTGGTTCAATGCCCTTTTTTTATAGGTGCTTTGTTGTGAATTAATAAAGTGTCTTCATTATAGCGCCAAGCGACTAATAAACTTCACAATCCTCTTTACGATAAGCGAGCAGCGAATCACTTAAGATCTTCGTGTTTCCTATATCATGGATTGCTCTTATTTTTACGTCGCTGAGAAAGGCGCTAACAACTTTAGAGGTGTCTAGCTATAGCGCCCTAGTGACTAGTAACTTCACAATCCTTTATGAGACTAAACGGGTTTTGGATATGTTTACAATCTCATATGGATTGTCCTTCTTTCTAAATCGTTACAAAGCAAAGGCGCTCATGCTTTTTTAATTGGAGACTAGGAGAGACGAGCGATGGGTCAAACAATCATAGATGTGAAAGATGTAACATTTCATTATCATCAGGAAGCAACTCCCGCATTAAGCAATGTATCATTTCAGGTGAAACAAGGTGAATGGCTAGCCATTGTTGGACATAATGGTTCTGGTAAATCAACCTTAGCTCGGATTTTAAATGGATTATATATTCCGAGTACCGGTAGTGTTCATGTATGTGGCATCCAGCTTTCAGAAGAGACGATATGGGACATTCGAAAGCAGGTCGGAATGGTTTTTCAAAACCCAGATAATCAGTTTGTTGGATCAACAGTAAAAGATGATGTTGCTTTTGGACTTGAGAATAATGCAATTCCGCGTGAAGAAATGATTAGACGGATTGAATGGGCGACGAAAAGGGTTAAAATGGATGGTTTCCTCGATCGAGAACCACATCATCTTTCAGGGGGTCAAAAACAAAGGGTAGCAATTGCGGGTGTTCTAGCTGTCCAACCTACTATCATTATTTTAGATGAAGCAACTTCGATGTTAGATCCTATAGGTAGAAATGAAGTGATTGAAACTGTTCGTGAGTTAAAGAATCAAAGCTCATTAACGGTCATATCAATTACACACGATTTAGAAGAGGCATCAAAGGCTGACAGAATCATTGTGATGAACGGTGGAAAAAAGTTTGTAGAAGGAACACCTGAAGAAGTCTTTCTTTTGGATGACAAACTTGTAGAAATTGGACTAGATTTACCTTTCCCTTTTCAGTTAAGTAAAAAACTAAAAGAGGCTGGCATTCCAATTCAAAAACATCATCTTACAGAGGAAGGCTTGGTGAATGAGTTATGGACATTACGATCAAAGATCTAGAACATCGCTACCAAGCTAGAACTCCTTTTGAAAGATTAGCTCTTTACGATGTGAATTTAACAGTGAAAAAGGGAACATATCTATCGATCATCGGACATACAGGATCAGGGAAGTCAACGATTCTTCAGCATTTAAATGGACTGCTAAAGCCTACAAAGGGATCAATTCAGATAGGAGACTATTTGATTGAGGCTGGTAAGAAGCAAAAGCAGCTAAAGGTTGTTAGGAGTCTAGTCGGGATAGTTTTTCAATTTCCTGAGCATCAGCTTTTTGAGGAAACGGTTGAAAAGGATATTGCCTTCGGACCAATGAATTTTGGTATGAGTGATGAAGAAGCGCTAGCAAAAGCTAGAGAAACATTAGAGCTAGTTGGATTACCTGAAGCGATCCTTAAAAAATCCCCCTTTGACTTAAGTGGAGGGCAAATGCGCAGGGTTGCTATTGCCGGCGTGCTAGCGATGGGACCAGAAGTTCTTGTTTTAGATGAACCAACTGCTGGATTGGATCCAAAAGGGAGAAAAGAGATGATGGAATTATTCTATCGTCTTTACAAGGAACATCACTTAACCATTATCCTCGTAACACATAGTATGGAGGATGCGGCAACATACTCTGATGAAATTATCGTTATGCATAAAGGGACGATTGAGATGAAGGGAACGCCGAAGGAAATATTTCAGAAGGCAGATAAATTAATCTCATTAGGTCTCGACCTACCAGAAACTGTGAAGTTCCAGCATAAGTTAATTGAAAAGGGAATGGCAATTAGAGATACCGCCCTCACAATGGATGATATTGTTACGCAAATAAAGGCCTCTTTGAAGGAAGGTGGACCTTTATGATGGATAGCATTATCATTGGAAAATATGTCCCTGGGAATTCTGTTATTCACAAACAGGACCCCCGTTCAAAGCTGCTAATGATTTTTCTTTTTGTTTTTATTGTCTTCCTAGCAAATAACTTTATTACTTATTTATGTCTCGGTCTTTTTACAATCATTATTGTTCTTTTAACGAAGCTGCCTTTCCGGTTTTTGCTAAGAGGTCTAAAGCCGGTATTATGGATTATCCTGTTTACTTTTATTTTGCATATTCTTGTGACAAAGGAAGGGAGAGTATTGCTAGATTTAGGTTTTTTCCGTCTACATGAGGAAGGGCTTAAGCAAGGGTTTTTTATATCTCTCCGTTTTTTGTATTTAATCGTGATGACAACGATATTGACGTTAACAACAACACCGATTGAAATTACAGATGGAATGGAAAGTTTACTAGCTCCATTAAAGAAGCTGAAGTTCCCGGTACATGAGCTAGCTCTAATGATGTCAATTTCGTTAAGGTTTATTCCAACGTTATTAGAAGAAACGGATAAAATATTAAAGGCACAGATGGCCAGGGGAGTAGATTTTACTAGCGGCCCAATAAAGGACCGTATAAAGGCAGTTGTCCCGTTGCTAGTCCCTCTCTTTATAAGTGCGTTTAAACGTGCTGAGGAGCTCGCTACGGCGATGGAGGCAAGGGGTTATAGAGGTGGAGAAGGAAGAACAAAGCTAAGGCTGTTGAAATGGGGCTACAAAGACACGATATTATTAATAGCCCTTCTTGCTTTAGGAATATGTTTATTTTATTTACGGACATAGGAGCAGATGATGAGAATAAAATGTATTGTTTCTTATGACGGCACTCAGTTTCATGGCTATCAAATTCAACCGATGAAAAGAACAGTTCAACAGGAAATTGAATCGGCTTTGACAAAGCTTCATAAGGGGCAAAATGTTAAAATCTATGCTTCTGGAAGAACAGATGCTGGAGTGCATGCTGTTGGGCAAGTTTTCCATTTTGATACAAAGATGAACATTCCAGAGGAAAAATGGCCATATGCACTCAATCGCTATCTACCAGAAGATATTGTACTTCAGGAAGCAAAATATGTTCCAAGTGACTTTCATGCAAGATATGATACAACTGCAAAAGAATACCGATATATCATTAGTCAAAGAGAAATAATCGATGTATTCAAAAGAAATTACAGCTATCATTTTCCATTTAGACTGGATTTAACGGCCATTAGGCGGGCATGTACGCATTTATGTGGTACACATGATTTTACAAGCTTCTGTGCGGCTAAAACAGAAGTCGAAGATAAAGTGAGAACCATCTATTCGATTCAAGTAATAGAGGAAGGCACTGACATTATTTTTTGTTTTAAAGGAAATGGTTTTTTGTATAATATGGTAAGAATTTTAGTTGGTACTTTGCTAAATGTTGGACAAGGTTTAACTGACCCTGATAGTATTCCTTCAATCATTGAAGGACGTGACAGAAGCTTAAGCGGAAAGACTGTTCCGGGGCATGGATTATATTTATGGAAAGTTTACTATGACAACTAAACCAGGTGTAACATTTTCTTGACATTATAGGTTATACGTTATATTATATTTGATGGTATGTATTTCAACCCCACGTATAAGCCCCGGAAACTTATCGTGTTATGAAATAGAATAGGAACCATAAAAAATAGTTATCAATTTAGGAGGGAATATCATGCGTACAACGTTTATGGCAAACGCTGGAAATATCGAACGTAAATGGTACGTAGTAGATGCAGCTGGCAAGACTTTAGGTCGTCTTTCAAGTGAAATCGCATCTATCTTACGTGGTAAGCATAAACCAACATATACACCACACGTTGACACTGGTGATCACGTAATCATCATCAATGCTGAGAAAATTGAATTAACAGGTAAAAAATTAACTGACAAAATTTATTACCGTCATAGTATGTACCCAGGTGGTTTAAAAACTAGAACTGCTTTGGAAATGCGCACAAACTATCCTGAAAAAATGCTTGAATTAGCAATCAAAGGTATGCTTCCAAAAGGTTCATTAGGACGTCAAATGGCGAAAAAATTACACGTATATGCTGGTAGCGAACATCCACACCAAGCACAACAACCAGAAGTTTACGAACTTCGCGGATAATATTAAAGGAGGTTATTAATTTGGCACAGGTTCAATATTACGGTACTGGTCGTCGTAAAAGCTCTGTAGCACGTGTACGTTTAGTACCAGGCGAAGGCCGTATCGTTGTAAATAATCGCGATGTAAAAGATTACATCCCATCAGCTGCTTTAATCGAAGATATTAAACAACCATTAAACTTAACTGAAACTGCAGGTAGCTACGATGTTCTTGTAAATGTTTCAGGTGGTGGATATGCAGGCCAAGCAGGCGCTATCCGTCACGGTATCTCTCGTGCTTTATTAGAAGCAGATCCAGAATACCGTGCATCACTTAAACGTGCAGGTTTATTAACTCGTGACGCTCGTATGAAAGAACGTAAAAAATACGGTCTTAAAGGCGCTCGTCGTGCACCTCAGTTCTCAAAACGTTAATTACTGGCGTTTCAAAGGCTCTTTTCACTTATGTGGAAAGGGTCTTTTTTATGTTTAAACGTGCTTTTGACCACATTTGACAGCTAATTATAGCTTGATATAATTTTGGAATTTTGAAGTGGTTTGCTTTTTAAGGGTATGGGTTAGTATTCGTTACTCTAGCGCTCAGATATACGGTGAACATACTATCGAGACAGCAATTATTGACACTATTAATATTTATAGCGTATCCAAATTAAACAAACAAAAAAGATGTTGATTTGTCAGTGAATTTTAATTCGGATAAATGGGAAAGCACATTTTCTACTCAATAACAGGATTTTCCTGTTTTTCTAGTTTAGGTAAATTGGGCTCTTGTATCAGTAACATTACCCATCTACTCTACATAATTTGTTGAGGAGTATTCGAAGTATTTAATCAATGTTTCAACCCTAGAATACAGTTCTTTTTGATTTAACTTTGATGTTTCCGTTTTAAGTTGCTGCACCCTTTGTTAATTTGTTTGAGGAGGAAAAGAAAGTGAATAATTTCCAAAATGAACTTCAAATGTTGAATGTTGGCGATTTCCATGCGACTCAGGCAGTCCCTTGGGATCCTCATCAGTATTATACTGATGAGGATCGACAATTCACTGGTTTGGGATTTGGTTTTGGTCGGTGCTTTAGTTGTTTTAGCTGTTTTAACTGTTTTAACTGTTTTAACTGCTTTAGATGCTTTAACTGCTTTAACTGCTTTAGTTGTTTTCGTTGCTCAAATTGCTCCAGATGCGGAGGAGGTGGCCGTTGCGGAGGTGGCGGTCGCTGCGGAGGTGGAGGCAGCTACTAAGTTAGTTAATCGTTTAGTGTTCTATTTGAGAAGGCCCCCTGCATTGCTGCAGGGGGTCTTCTCAAATGAGATAAGACATAACGGACAAATTGCTGTACATACGATGGTAGTGACAGTGATATTGAACATTTATGGACACAAAGGGTAAGGAGGAGAGAGATGGAAAATTTGAACCCTTCGATGCGTCTGAAAGTAAAAAGGGATACGTTTTATCTCCCTGAACCAAACAGAGGTGTGTATTTTCGAAACAACTTAAGTTCATTCCGTATAGAAGGAAGTGGGATCGATCAGTGGGTTGAAAAGTTGTTACCGATGTTCAATGGGGAACATACGTTAGGATATTTGACTAATGGATTGCCTGACCTATACCGGAATCGGGTATATGAAATTGCGAAGGTGCTGTATGCGAATGGATATGTTCGAGATTTAAGCCAGGATCTTCCAGATCAATTGTCGGATTATCATCTTAGAAAGTATGCATCACAAATTGAATTTGTGGACAATTTAGTTGGTTCTGGGGCGGCTCGTTTTCAAGTTTTTCGTCAGGCTAAGGTGCTGGCAGTGGGCTCTGGCCCTATTTTAAATTCATTGGTTTCTTCGTTGATTGAATCCGGTTTAACTGAGGTCCATGTGCTAATCACAGACGAGGTTCCGACTAATAGAAAGAGGTTAAAAGAAATCGTGGAACATGCACGAAAAATAGATCCAGAGGTTGACTATAAGGAGGTTGTGCAAAAGAAAGAAAGTTGGCAAGAAATAGTGAGGCCTTTTGACTCAATTGTATATGTAAGTCAGAAGGGGGAACTGGAAGAACTTAGAAAACTCCATACGGCTTGCAGGGAAGAGAAGAAAATGTTTCTTCCTGCAATATGCCTACAACAGGTAGGTTTAGCAGGTCCATTAGTTCGACCAGATTCCGAGGTGTGTTGGGAGACAGCATGGCGTCGTTTGCATCATTCTGTTATCAATAAAAACGAGGAATTCCCTGCCTTCTCTGCTACTCCAGGATCGTTGTTAGCCAATGTTATTGTATTTGAATTGTTTAAAGAGTTTACAGGAGTCTTGGGATTGGAACAGAAGAATAGGATGTTTCTTCTGGATTTGATCACTTTGGAGGGAAACTGGCATTCGATTTTGCCTCATCCACTAGTAACAAACAGTATATCTGCTGAATGGGTTGAAGATGTAGAAAACCGTCTCCAAGTAGGCTTAGAGAAAGTGGAGCCAAGTAAATTACTTCTTTATTTCAACAAGTTAACATCAGCGGAATCGGGAATCTTCCATATTTGGGAGGAGGAAGATTTAAAGCAGCTTCCGTTAGCTCAGTGCCGCATTCAGGCAGTCGACCCTTTATCGGAGGGACCAGCTGAGTTGATGCAAGACATTGTCTGTTCAGGTTTGACTCATGAGGAAGCGCGAAGAGAAGCAGGCTTAACTGGGATTGAAATGTATGCTTCGCGAATGGTCAGTCTGATTGTTAATACCCTGCCATTAGATAAAAATGTGGATGGAGGTTTAGTGGTACCTGATGAAATTGTAGGAGTTGGGGCTGGTGAATCGTTTGTGGAGGCTGTTGGCCGTGGGTTGCAAAAGTGTTTGGCAGAGGAGCTTAGCAAGCAATTACTTAATCAGAACTATTCTGTTTCTCAAGTACAGTTGAATTTTATAGAAGACGAGAGATGTCGGTTCTATTTAAAGGCACTGACTACGATGCAGGGCGCACCAATTATCGGAACAGGAAAGGAAGTATTCGGTTTACCTGTCGTATGGGTAGGTACGAAAGATGGATGGTATGGCAGTGTTGATTTTAATATAACAATGGCGTTACGGAAGGCATTGCAGTATGCGCTTATGAAAGTGCTAAACAAATCGGATATTTCTAATGAGCTAGCCTGTGGACTAACATCCGTACTTTTGGAAGAGAAGATGCCGGTTAGTCTTAACATTCCTGTGTGTGAAGAGAGGATTGAAGTCGACATTCTACAAGGGGCCATGGAAATATTGAAACGGAATGGAAAACGGGTCTTAATATTCGAATTAGAGATTGAACCTATTTTTAAAGAGCAACTAGACGGAGTGTTTGGTGTTTTGCTGCGAGAGGAGGATTCACATTGAGTTCCTTCGTGTTGATTGTCGGAGAAGGGGTGCTGGCTGACCGTGTAAGCGAAGAACTGTCTGCACAGCATCTAGTTATACGTAAGTCCAATTTTGAGGAAGGAGTTCCAAAAAATATTGATTTGGCTCTTTTTTTGGATGATGGTTGGGAGCCCTCTCTTCATCAAAAGGCGGAAGAAGTATTACGAAAGACTGGTACTCCCTGGCTCAGAGGCTTCGTTTCCTTTGGAGAAGGTGTAGTTGGTCCGCTTGTACGCCCAGGTGCAGCTGGTTGCTCTCAATGTGCGGACATGAGACGTCTCATGGGAGGACGTGACCGCACAGAGATGTGGGAAGTACAACAAAGGCTGACTGTGGCTGGAGGAATGGGACGTGACCCGTGGGCTTCAAGTACTGGCCTTTTGCAAATGGCTTACCTGATTGAGGAAGAGGTACAAAATTTTTTACGAGGTCATCAGGCTTATTCGGAAGGTAAGGTATATCTAATTGATTTGAAAACTTTGAAGAGCTCATGGCATTCTTTTCTACCTAACCCATTGTGTCCGTTCTGTAGCCGAATACCTGATGATTCAAAGAAATTAGCCCGAATTTCACTGCAGCCAAGCCCGAAAATCAGTTCCAGCAGTTTTCGCTGCCGTCCGTTGGATGAGATGAAGAAGGTTATTGTTAAAGACTACCTGGATAATCGTACTGGCCTTTTGAATAGTAAAATGTATGACCTAGTGCCCCCATTTGCTGATGCAAGTGTCAATCTGCCTATGTTGGCCGGGGACGAGGGAACAGCTGGCCGTACGCATTCATATGAAGAAAGTGTGTTGACAGCCATTTTAGAGGGATTGGAGCGGCACTGTGGTTTAGAGCCACGTGGCAAACGAACAGTTATCCATGATAGTTTTCGTAATTTGGAAAATCAAGCTCTCAATCCATTGAGGGTAGGTGTACACGCAAAGGAACAATATGCCCAGCCTGGTTTTCCATTTAAATCGTTTGATCCTGACCGTTCTATTAATTGGGTATGGGGTTATTCGTTGATAGAAGAGCGTCCAATTCTGGTACCAGAGCTACTTGCCTATTATAGTGTTGGATGCGGGTCACAAGGTTTTATCTATGAAACGTCCAATGGATGTGCGCTAGGAGGAAGTTTAGAAGAGGCCATTTTCTATGGAATTATGGAGGTGGTCGAGCGTGATTCATTCCTGATGACCTGGTACGCAAAGCTGAACCTTCCGCGATTGGATCCTTTTACAGCTGACGACCAGGAGTTGGAATTAATGGTCGAACGGATGAGAGCGGTCGCTGGGTATGATTTGTATTTGTATAACTCCACGATGGAACATGGTATTCCGAGTATTTGGGCAATGGCTAAAAACAGAAAAGGAAAGGGATTGAATCTCATCTGTGCGGCCGGAGCTCATCTGGATCCGGTACGGGCGGTGAAAAGCGCGGTTCATGAGCTTGCTGGCATGATGCTAAACCTAGATGGAAAATTTGAGGCGAACCGGGAGGAGTATGAAAGAATGCTGCATGATTCTTCCCTGGTACGGCAGATGGATGACCACGGTATGTTGTACGGTTTGCCGCAAGCAGAAGAGCGCTTAAGCTTTTTGCTTGACGATAATGGCCCAATGCGAACTTTTAAAGAAGAGTTTAAGTGGAAGTCGAATCACTTGGATCTTACTGATGATTTGCAAGACATCCTTAAGGTGTTCTGTCAGTTAAACCTTGATGTAATCATAGTAGACCAGACGACACCGGAAACGAGACGAAACGGATTGTATTGTGTAAAAGTGTTGATTCCGGGGATGCTACCGATGACATTCGGGCATCACCTTACCCGCCTGACAGGGCTTGAGAGGGTATTCCGAGTCCCTATGGAGCTTGGGTATACGAATAAACCATTGACACCAGAACAAATCAATCCACATCCGCATCCGTTTCCTTAAGCGGTGATTAGGAGGTAGAAGATGAGTCTGGAAGAGTTTCTGTACAATCTGCATTTTAATATTGATAAGGCAAATCAGCCGAACTGGGAAACGGATTGGGAGGATGCACCGCTTGCATATAAACTTTACCGTGGTTTACCGGTTGCTCCATTGTCCACGGAAGTACCATTGACGCTTACTGGAGGAGAACCTCCAGTAAGTTTGGACCTTAATAGAGTCGGTCATTTTCTCTGGTACGTATTCGGTTTTACTCAATTGAGCCAATCAGTCTTTCCAATGGATTCCAAAGAAAAAGATTTCTACCCTTTGCAGTCATATAGGCGGTTTGCTCCTTCTGGTGGAGCGTTGTACCCTAACGAATTGTATTTGTATTTGAAGATAAAGGGACTTCCTGATGGAGTCTACCATTATGATGTAGCACACCATAGTCTGGTATTGCTACGGGAGGGGAATTTCGATTCCTATTTAACCAGGGCTCTGGGCAATCGGTGTGACATCTCCTCGTGTTTTGGTACTATCTTTGTGTCAACAATGTTCTGGAAAAATTTCTTTAAATACAACAACTTTGCTTATCGACTCCAAGGATTGGATGCTGGTGTGCTAATTGGACAGTTAATGGAGGTAGCGAAACGATTTGGCTTCGCCTCAGGTGTATACTTTCAATTTCTTGATTCCGCAATCAATCATCTGCTTGGACTATCCGAACAGGAGGAGAGCGTATATAGTGTAATCCCATTATCTGTGGAAGCTACCATCTGGTCTACTAACGGAAGGGGCCTATACAGAAATGTTATATCGGAGGAATTGAGACAGGAGTTGCCAGCGATTCAACCAGAACATTTCGAGCGGTCACTTAGTGTCAAAGAATGTCCGATGATAACTGCGATGAACGAAGCTTCTAAGCTGGATTCCACATGGTCATTTCGGGTGATTAAGGGGAGTGAAATTGCGGAACGTGGGGATTCAACTGTGGCATTGCCTCATCTAAAGTCTCTGTCTTATGATCTTGCCGAGGCATGTGGAAACCGATTTTCTCCTGATATGGATTTTATTTTGGGGAAAGTGAGTCAACACCAACTGGCCACCCTTCTTCAAGAAGCAATGGCTTCTTTTTCATATAGAAATGATTTGGATGAAGCATATAGGAGGAATGTCCCGCGTGTAACAATCTACAGCTGTTTATATAATGTCGAGGGTATTTCAAATGGAACTTACTATTATGACAGCACAGAGCACTCATTAAGAGAAATATGCCCAGGTGACCATCGACTCCATTTGCAGACTGGAATGTCTCTGGATAATGTGAATTTGCTTCAGGTACCACTTTGCCTGCATGTGGTTGGTGACAAGGAATTCTATAAAAAGGAACTAGGATATAGGGGCTACCGAATCCAACAGATGGAAGCAGGCATGCTTGTGCAACGATTGCTTTTGGTTGCATCAGCTCTCGGGATGGGAGGGCACCCGCTTCTTGGATTTGATGCGAAATTGAGCGATAAACTCTATAAAATAGATCAACAAGGAAAGACCAGCCTAATTCAAATCCCAATTGGTCCCTATCGCCCTCGTCCTTGGCTGAGGGGAAGTTTGCATAGCTAAAATGAACGTAAAAAATACGGTTTTAAAGGCGCTCGTCGTGCACCTCAATTCTCAAAACGTTAATTACTGGCGTTTCAAAGACTCTTTTCACTTATGTGGAAAGGGTCTTTTTTATTGTGCGCCCGGCATGGGTACAGTCTATAGGGTGCAAGTCCCGAGCCACGAAGGTAGTAGTAGTGGTTAGTTTAACGCAAGGGTGTCCGTGGTGACGCGGAATCTGAAGGAAGCGGGCGGCAAACCTCCGGTCTGAGGAACACGAACTTCATATTAGGCTAGGTACCATTGGAT
>NZ_JBQENT010000029.1:0-62777 GCF_052044855.1 Metabacillus sp. 22489 | reverse complement strand
TAAAGTGAAAAAGTCTATAAAGAAAGGCGACTATCCGTCCAAAAAATGAACGGATAGTCGCCTTTTTCGTTTACGATCTTGAAATAAAATTAAAAAACGTAAGTTTTTCAGTGGCCTCTATAAAGATGTTCTCTTTTTTATAAACAGTTTTTTGTGTTACTTTATTGAAAGGCAGTCGATAGAAATTCGCACATCGACTGCAATTTTTAGAAGTTTCGAATGGAGATTATACATACCTTATATTAAACACTAATAGAGTAATAAAAAGTTATAGAATGTGTCTCTGTAATTGATATACATAAAGACTTTGTCCGTATTGGGTATATATCCTATTTTTGTTGCTACCCTCTAATCATGTTAAGAAGGAGCGACACATCATTCGTGGAACCGACGGATATGACGGTTTTTTGAGCTTCATCTGCAAACTTCTTCACTTTCTCCGCCAAATCAGATCGTGTAACAATCACATCAGCATTGTGAATGGCCTTAATTAAAATATTTTCTGGCAACTCAGAAACATCGATTGATTCAATTTCCGCAGATGTCATACGTTTTATTTCATCTAAATAAAAGGTGCATGAACTTTCTTTGCATTCAATGAAAAGATAACGTCTTTTCCGGTTCAAAGGTTGGCGAAATAGCTGCATATAGGCATATCCAGACAATAGTACATTTTCGATATGAAAACCTAACTCGTAGGCATCCTTAATTGTTTGTTCAACAAAAGAAAAATAGGGATTTTGCTTTTTAAATCTTGTAACTTCTTCCTCACTGGCAACTTGTGTTCCACGTCCCTTTTGTATTAATAATAGACCTTCCTCTTTTAGTTGTGAATATATTCCCTGAATTGTATTTCGGTTAATAGATAGTTGATTTGCTAACATATTCGTTGAAGGAAGAGTATCTCCCGGTTTGAGTAAATCCTTTCCAATTAACCATTTAATTTGCTCTTTGATTTGCACGTGGATAGGCAAGGGTGAGAGGGGATCGATATTAATCGGAATTCCTGAATGTTCCATTTTAACAACCAACTTTCTCGGTTAACTAATAATCTAGATATGTTTAGCTTAATGAAGGAAACGAATAAAATCAAGTTCTGCAAAAAAAGTCTAACAACAGGATAGATAAAAATATTTGACAATGATCTTATAGAGAAATATCATATAGTTGAATGATTAGTTAACTATTGAACTAGATAACTTAGTGAAATTTAATTGAGGAGTGGAATTTACATGGCTGATTTAACGACAAAATTAAAGACTGTTTGGTATGGAAATACAAAAGGGAATGGTAGAATTCAAGGTAATGAATTTGAAACAAAGATCGCTATCCCTGAATCTTTGGGTGGTAATGGGGAAGGGGCTGAACCTAAAGGATTACTTGTATCTTCTGCAGCTGCTTGTTATTCGATGACTCTTGTTGCCATGCTTGAAACAAGAAAAGTGAATGTAACTAAACTTACAATGAATTCCGAAGCTATAAATTCAAAGGAAGAGGGTTTTAAAATTACACATTATCCCAATGTTATTTTGTCTGCTGATGCAACAGAGGAGCAAATAGAATCAGCTAATAGAGCAATTTTGGCCGCAGATAAAGGATGTGCAGTTGGAAATATGCTGAAAAAAGCAGATGTAGAAATCAAAATTGAAGGCAATGTATCTATAACATCTGGGGAAGATAAATTATAGTAACTATGTAGAAGGTTTCCAATTAGGCTGATGCTATACGAGCTTAGCACAGTATAACTTGTTATTATGTCAGCGAATAGGAGTGACATGACAACAGTAATATTTCATGCATTACCTTAATATGCCCCGCTTGTGATTAAAAGGAAAGAATTTGAGAGGGAAAACTACGGAGTCAGAGATCTTAAAAGGAGTTTGGAAATGAAAAAGGTAAATGAGCTAACAACACTGAAGATGGTAGAAGAGTTTCTTGAAAATCATGAACTAAGCTTCTTGTATGTATCCACACCAGAGTGTAGTACGTGTCATGCTATATTACCTAAGGTAAGAGAACTTCTGGATCAATACCCACTTATCCATCTGGGACATATTGATGCAAGACAGGTAGAAGAGGTAGCGGAAAAATTCCTAATTTTAACTGCCCCTATTATGCTTTTGATGATAAATCAAAAGGAATATTTACGAGAGGATCGTTTCGTTCGGTTTGGTCGTTTAGAGGAAAAACTAGGAACTATTTATGAGATGTATACTCAATAAACTCTTTATTTGATAATTGATTTTTTGGACTGCTATACTAATAGCGGTCTCTTTATTTTAGAGCAAGATTTATCATAGTTGACATCATACCCTAAGGGGTATATTATAGAAACTGTTGATGATAATTGATGTATTGTTCCAGGCAGACTTGAAAAAATATTAGGACAGGTTATTTAAGTAAGGAGTTGTCGGATATACATTGATCAATTATCACAAGCTATATTCAAATGAAGCTCTACAAAATATAAACTTACAAATGGTAAAGGGGGGAAAACAGTGGAGTACAACGATCAAATGAAAAATAGAATTAAACGGATAGAAGGCCAGCTTAGAGGGATATTGAAAATGATGGAAGAGAATAAGGACTGTAAAGAGGTTATAACTCAGCTATCTGCATCGAGAACAGCCCTTGATCGTACAATTGGGTTAATTGTTAGCTCGAATTTAGTCGAGTGTGTTCGGCATGCTGAAATGAACGGTGAAAGTACGGAAGAGCTTGTAAAAGAAGCTGTAAACCTATTGGTAAAAAGTCGATAATAAAAAGGGTTGACACCCTCTTTTATTTTCTCTAGTATTATACCCATAGGGGTAAGGGTAACTAACGTTAATATAGGAGGAACACAGTGATGAAAATAGATAAAGTGTTAGACGCTAAAGGTTTGGCCTGTCCAATGCCGATTGTTAAAACAAAAAAGGCGATGGATGAACTAGAATCTAGGCAAGTTTTAGAAGTCCATGCAACAGATAAAGGAGCTAAAAGTGATATAACAGCCTGGGCTAAATCAGTTGGTCATGAGCTTTTGAAACATGAAGAAGAAAACGATGTATTAAAGTTTTGGATTCAGAAAGGTTAATTTTTTTTTAAGCTACTATATACCTATACGGGTATATGTATAGTTTGTTATATTCAAGGGGGCGTACAGCATGACCGAAAAGAAAAAAACAACAATTGTCTTATTTAGTGGTGATTATGATAAAGCGATGGCTGCTTATATTATTGCAAATGGGGCTGCAGCTTATGATCATGAAGTAACGATCTTTCACACGTTTTGGGGATTAAATGCCTTACGGAAAGATGAACATATTCCGGTGAAAAAAGGATTCATGGAAAAAATGTTTGGCACAATGATGCCTAAAGGTGCAAATAAAATGGGGCTTTCAAAAATGAACTTTGCTGGATTTGGTCCGAAAATGATTAAAGATATTATTAAAAAGCATAACGCTTTACCTTTACCACAATTAATTGAAATGGCGCAAGAACAAGAGGTAAAGCTAGTAGCGTGTACAATGACGATGGATTTGCTAGGACTTAAACAGGAAGAGCTATTAGATGGCATTGACTATGCAGGAGTTGCTGCCTATTTAGCAGATGCAGAGGAAGGTAATGTTAATCTGTTTATTTAAGAGCACATTCACGATAGCGGGAGGTTACAAATGAATGTTCTAATTTATTTATTGATTGTATTATTCCTATTTTTTATTGTTAAGGGATTTTTGCCGATAAAAGGTGTTAACCAAATCACCACAAGCGAGTTGAAAAGGGAATTAATGAACAAGAACAAGCAATTTATTGATGTCCGAACACCAGGTGAGTTTAAAGGAAACCATATTAGAGGATTTAAAAATATTCCTCTTCAGCAGCTTGCTCAAAAGGCAGAAAGCGAGCTTTCAAAGGAAAAGGACGTAATCGTGATTTGTCAAAGTGGAATGAGAAGCCAACAGGCTAGTAAAACTCTAAAAAAATTGGGATTTATAAGTGTAACAAATGTTAAAGGCGGCATGAGTGCTTGGTCTTAAATCAACATATGGAGGACGAAAAATGAAACAAATCACTGCAAAAGAGGTCGAGACTTTCTTAAATGAAGGTACATCATTAAATATCATTGATGTACGTGAAGCTGACGAGGTTGCTACTGGAATGATACGAGGCGCTGTTCATATTCCTTTAGGGTTAGTTGAATTTCGCAAGCATGAATTAGATAAAACGAAAGAATATATCATGGTATGCCGTTCTGGAGGAAGAAGTGGCCGTGCAACACAACTGCTCGAAGGGGATGGATTTAACGTAATGAACATGGTTGGTGGAATGCTTGCTTGGGAAGGAAAAATCGAATAAATTTTTTTATTAAAAATAGTACCCGGTGGGGTATGTGTGGAGGCGTTATAATGGAGAATTTGAAAGCAAATATGATTTTAGATGCAACAGGATTAGCATGTCCAATGCCGATTGTTAAAACGAAAAAGGCAATGAATAACCTAGAGGCAGGCCAAGTAATAGAAGTTCAAGCGACAGATAAAGGGTCCACAGCTGACATGAAGGCATGGGCTGAAAGTACAGGCCATCACTATTTAGGGACAATTGAAGAAGGTAATGTTCTCATACATTATCTCCGCAAATCTTCTAATGATGAAGCTATTGAAAAAAAACACCAAAATATTATCAATAACGAGGAATTAGAAAAAAGGCTTGAAGCAAGTGAAAGCATCGTTGTTATCGATGTAAGAGAATCTGCTGAATTTGCCTTTAGCCATATTCCAAATGCAATCTCCATTCCCTTAGATGAATTGGATAACAAATTAAATGAATTAAACAAAGAAGATGAAATCTACGTGGTTTGCCGAACTGGAAATCGTAGCGATCTTGCTGCACAGAAATTAACCAATAATGGTTTTGCAAATGTCACGAATGTTGTACCAGGAATGAGTCAATGGAATGGTAAAAAAACAGGAATCAACGACTAAAAGCTAGGAGGAATCTACAATGAATAAAAAAGTAGCGATTATTGCAAGTAATGGTGGATTATTTGATGCATACAAGGTATTTAATATTGCAACGGCTGCGGCAGCAACTGACCAGGAAGTGGCTATTTTCTTCACCTTTGAAGGGTTAAATTTAATCCATAAAGAAGCATACAAACAGCTTCAAATGCCAGAAGGAAAAGAACATTTTGCAGAAGGGTTTACAAAGGCAAATATTCCTTCGATTCCAGAACTGGTTACAATGGCACAAGAATTGGGTGTTACCTTTATCGGATGTCAAATGACAATGGATGTTATGGGATTGGAAAAGGAAGATTTTATAGATGGCATTGAAGTAGGTGGCGCTGTTACTTTTTTAGAATTTGCTAATGATGCAGATGTAACTTTAACTTTTTAAGATTATTTTTTTGAATAAATTAATACGGATGGGGGTATTTAAGATGACTGTAAATGTAATGACGTCAAAAGATGTGACGAAAAAGCTTATTCAAAAAGAAGAATTATATATTCTAGATGTTCGAAATGAAAGTGATTTTAACGATTGGAAAATTGAAGGAGTAAGCTTTGAGCATTTAAATGTTCCTTACTTTGAATTGCTTGATGGAGTAGATGAAATCATTGAGAAAATACCTACTAATAAAGATGTGCTAGTTGTTTGTGCTAAGGAAGGTTCATCGGTAATGGTAGCGGAAATGCTATCTGATGCCGGATTAAACGTTTCATACCTAAAGGGTGGGATGAAAGCATGGAGTGAACATTTAGAGCTTGTTAAAGTGGGCGATTTAAAGGATGGTGGGGAAATCTATCAATTCGTTCGAATCGGTAAAGGGTGTTTATCTTATTTGGTTGTTTCAAATGGAGAAGCAGCCGTAATTGATGCAACACGTATGACGGATATCTTTCTAAATTTTGCCGAAAGACTGGGAGCAAAAATTACACATGTATTGGATACACATCTTCATGCTGACCATATTTCCGGTGGACGTACAATTGCTGAAAAAGCGGGTGCTACCTATTGGCTACCACCTAAGGATGCAACAGAAGTAATGTTTGACTATGAGCCACTAGAAGACGGCAAAGTCATAACAATCGGTAACACAATGATTGATATTTCTGCATTGTATTCACCAGGTCACACCATTGGTTCTACATCCTTTGTAGTTGATAAAAGGTTCTTGCTTTCAGGCGATATTTTGTTCATTGATTCAATTGGAAGACCAGACCTAGCAGGGAAGGCAGAAGATTGGGTGGGAGAATTACGAAACACGCTATATAATCGCTACAGAGAATTATCAGATGAACTGATTGTCCTGCCGGCACATTTTATGATGATAGACGAGCTAAATGATGATGGTAGTGTATCAGAAAAATTAGGATCATTGTTTAAAAACAATCACGGTTTAAATATAGAGGATGAAACTGAATTTAGAAAGCTAGTAACGGAAAACCTACCACCGCAGCCAAATGCTTATCAAGAAATTCGTGAAACAAATATGGGGAAAATCAATCCAGACTTGGACAAACAACGTGAGATGGAAATTGGGCCTAACCGTTGTGCAGTCCGTTAATTTTAACTAAGAGGAAAAATCGTGATGGAAGATGCAGAAGGGGTTGCGTGCCCAATGCCGATAGAAAATACAAAAAGGCAATGAAAGAAATTGAAACAGGTCAGGTAATATAAGTGCACTTAGGCGGATAAAGGGGCAAAAAATGATTTAGCAGTCTAGGAAAAATCGGGAGGGCATAACTTATTTAAACATGAGGATGAAAATGGAGCGTTAACATTTTGGATAAAAAAAGGCTGAAAAATAACGGGAGCCCAAATAAGGTTCCCTTTTTTCTAAAGAGGGGAGCAACATGGATATACATCTTATCATGACACTTTTTATCATTGGATTTGTAGGTTCTTTTATATCTGGTTTGTTAGGAATAGGAGGAGCTATTATCAACTATCCAATGCTGCTTTATATTCCAGCTATATTAGGTGTAGGTCATTTTACAGCACATGAGGTTTCGGGAATTACAGCCTTCCAGGTGTTCTTTGCGACGATTGGTGGTGTTTTGGCTTATCGTAAGGGCGGCTTTTTAAATAAAACGTTAATTGTGTATATGGGAACTAGCACGTTAATTGGAAGCTTTATTGGGGGGATTGGCTCTACTCACTTGTCTGAAAGCGAAATGAATATCGTTTATGGAATGTTAGCGCTTATTGCTGTTGTCATGATGTTTGTCTCTAAAAGGGGGAAAGATGATAGCCTTCTAGAACAAGTTAAGTTTAACAAATGGCTTGCCGCTTTATTCGGTTTTATTGTTGGTCTGGGAGCTGGTATCGTAGGTGCAGGGGGAGCATTCTTGTTAGTTCCGATTATGCTTGTGGTTTTAAAGATTCCAACGAGAATGACGATCGCCTCATCATTAGCCATTACACTTATTTCATCAATTGGAGCACTTTCTGGAAAAATCTCTACAGGACAGGTACAAATTCTCCCATCATTGATAATAGTTGTCGCTAGTTTAATAGCTTCACCATTAGGAGCTAATGCTGGGAAAAGAGTGAACACGAAGGTTTTGCAAGGATTAATCGTTATTTTACTATTAACGACAGCAGTACAGACTTGGATAGCCATTTTATAATCTTGGTTGTTGATAAGAGCAATCTTTTATATTTAAATATTCATCCTAAGAAAAGGGCTTTTCAGTCCTTTTTTACATTATTTTTCAAAAACTATTAGAGCAATAGAAAGATGAAGTACAATTAAATGTAAAAGAGTTTATTTGTTTGGGAATAACAAAAACAAAAAGGAGAACTAGTATATGAATGGATGGAATAACCGTTTTAAAGATGAGAAGTATGTTTATGGAACGGAGCCAAATGAATTTCTTGTAGACATCCATAGAAAGCTAAGTTTAACTGGAGAAGCATTGGCTATTGCTGAGGGGGAAGGACGTAATGCCATCTTTTTAGCGGAACAAGGAATGAATGTAACTGCTTGGGATTATGCGGAAGCCGGGTTAGTCAAAACAGAAAAACTCGCGAAAATTAGAAATGTTAGAGTAAAAACAAAGCTTGTAGATTTAAATGATGCTAGATGGGATAAGGACAAGTGGGATGAACTTATTTGTATTTTCGGTCACTTTCCCAAGGAATTACGAAAAAAGACACTAGATAGCGTTAAAGATGCAGTAAAGCCAGGAGGGTATTTTATCTCAGAAGTCTATTCTGTTCATCAAATACCATACAAGAGCGGAGGACCACAGGATCCTGAGCTTCTTTATAGACCTGAAGAGTTCTTAAATGCTTTTTCAAATTGGAGAATTGTTCACTTCTTTATGGGAGAGGTTATCCGGAAAGAAGGAGAGCTTCATAATGGTTTGTCACATGTCATCCAGTTTGTTGGACAGAAACCAATTGAGAGTTAGTGGTAGAATTCATAGATAAAAAATTGGTGCCAATAAAAGAAAAAAAAGAGGTTGGGACATAAGGAAAATATTTCTAATGAAACCGAACATTGCTTATTGAAAAAAACTATAAAAGAAAAGACTCTTTACGAAGAGGTCGGTTATTTGTGCAAACTTTATTAAGGTTGATTGGAGCGTAAGTGCGAGACTCCTGCGGGATGCGTGGGAGAGGTGAGACCCCGCAGGTTTACACCGAGGAGGCTCACCACCCACCCCGCGGAAAGCGAGTACTATAGCGGAAATCAACCAGAACGACTACTAGTAAAAAGTAACAATTTATACAAGTATTACCACTTACGAAAAGACACGAAGTTTAAAGCAGAATTTCAAATTATAGTTAGGATTTTTCTTATGTTGAAAATCTTTTGTCCAAACCTCGACTTGATGTTTTATGAGACAGTAACTACTTCTTCTTTAGCTAGATTTCTAGCGATTTCGTCTTTTATAGTAATTCCTGCAGCCTCTAATTCTGCAATTTTTTCTGAGAATTGTGGCAGGTAGTTTTTATGTGCAATCAATAATTCATCTAGGACACGTTTTGCCGTTTCACCACTAGGGATGAGTGGATTTATTGTGAATGCTTGTAGCGCTAAGCCGTAATCACCGGTTACAGCTGCTTCTTCTACACATAGCTCCATATTCTTCATTACTTGTAGCCAGCCTTTTTCAGCTGGTGGAAGTGAACCAAAAGCAACTGGTCTTGCACCTGCAGACCCGATATAAGCGGATACCTCTACAACATCATCGGGAGCAAGGTCAGGAACCGCGCCGTTATTCTTCGTAGAAACGACAACCTGTGTATTTTTGTTCGCATAAATCGATGCAATGGTTTCACATGCGGCATCTGAATAGTATGCACCACCACGTTTTTCTAACTGTTCAGGTTTATGATCTAAGTTAGGGTCTTTATATAATTCAAATAGTTCTGCTTCTGTTTGTTTAACTTGTTGCCCTCTTGTTCCAATATTCGGATCATTGTACTCTTCAAGCATATGGCTTAACATCTCTTCATAGCGATAATAATAACGATGATAGCCACACGGAATCAGGTTCATTTGCTTCAATTGCTCTTTAAAAAACGGAACATCGAAGATATTTGCTGGAAGCCCGTTATCCTTCTCATAAAGCTTTTCGATAATTTGGGAGGTCACATCATTCCCAGCTAAATCTTGCACTCTATGCCAATGAAAATGATTTATTCCAGCGAAGGAATACACGAGTTCATCAGTTGTTTTTCCAATTAATTTCGGTTCTTGCATCATCGCCATAACAGGAACATTGCATAAGCCAATTACCTTTTCCCATTTGCCATAGCGGATGATTGCGTCTGTTACCATACCACTAGGATTTGCAAAGTTAACTAACCATGCATTTGGGCATAATTCCTTCATATCTTCCACAATGCTTAAAATGACAGGAATGGTTCTGAAGGCTTTGAAAATACCACCGGCACCATTCGTTTCTTGACCTACCATCCCGTAAGATAAAGGAATTCGTTCATCTTTAATTCTAGCATCTAATAAGCCAACTCTAAATTGAGTAGTAACAAAGTCAGCATCTTTCAACGCTTCACGACGGTCTAATGTCAAATGCACCTTTACATCATAGGGAGAAGCGTCCCACATTCTCTGTGCCATCTCACCAACAATTTTAAGCTTTTCCTTCCCCGCTTCAATATCAACAAGCCAAATTTCTCTAATTTGTAACTCATCGAATCTTTTAATAAAGCCTTCCATTAATTCAGGAGTATAACTGCTGCCTCCACCAATCGTTACAATTTTTACGCCTTTTGACATGTTCAAGCTCCTCCTTTATCTCGTAGCTTATTTTTAAATCTAGTGAAAAGTAAAATATTGTATTTACAAATTACTATTAAAAATGTAAATTTGTTTAATGAAGTGGGAAGTCATTATGAGTAGGTTTATCCTTCCCTCTTCTTAATTTTAGTATAAAATATGATGAGGCATAATCAATATAATTAGAGGCGAATCATTCTTCATTTACAAATTTATTTACAAAAACGACCGATTTTTGTAAATGTCATTAGCAAGCGGAAATAAAAGTAGAGGTGATAGATATGTTGCTGACAGAGAAGATGAAGGAAAATATTTTTTCTTCATCAGAAAGGGATATTATCGACTATTTGTTTAAAGAAAGAGAGAATATTAAAGAGAAAACAACGAAACAAATTTCTAAAGAAACCTACACTCATCCATCCACGTTAATTAGAATTGCAAAAAAGCTAGGATATAGTGGTTGGGTAGAGTTGAAAAACAGTTTTCTTGATGAAATTGAATATTTAAATAGTCATTTTTCCTCTATTGATGCAAATTATCCTTTTGATGAGCGAGATAATATTATGACAGTTGCAAATAAAATGGCTTTATTGAATCAGAAGACAATTAGCGACACGTTGTCTCTCTTAAATTACGATGAATTGCAAAGGGCAACAAATATGCTTGATAAAGCATCACATATTAAAATATTTTCTGTGAATCATAATTTGTTGATTTGTCATGATTTTAAATCAAAAATGAATCGAATCGGAAAGCATGTTAGTCTATGCACAGTTGATCCTTTATTCGAAGCGGTAAATTCTAATAGTGATACTTGTGCTATTGTGATCTCATATAGTGGGGAAAGTAAAGATACTGTAGGGCTGTTGCCATTTTTGAAGAAAAAGAAGGTACCAATTATTGCTTTAACGAGTATTGGGGAGAATACTCTGTCAAAATTCGCGGATTGCATTTTACGAATTACCACAAGGGAAAGATTGTATTCTAAAATAGGCAGTTTCACTACGAACAATTCCATCTGCTTTCTTTTAGATGTTCTCTATGCTGGTGTTTTTTCAAAGGACTATAAAAAGAACCTAGAATATAAAACGCAAATTTCTCGATATTTTGATCGTAGAAAAAGTTCCAATGAAGTTATGCAAGAAATGAAACACGATCAAGCTTAAATATGGTTGAAATTAATCCTATTTCAACCTGAAATAAACTAAACAGCTAATGTTGATATAGAAACAACGATATGAAGAGATTTGTTAAAATCGCCTCCTTTAAAAAGTGATTTTACATTAAAGTTTCTTAGGGGAGGTTTTTGTGCTGGATTGTTGGCCAGAAAATAATATCATTATATAGCGCCCTCATCTAAATTGTTTTAACGTAAAAATACGGATAATTTTAATCTGGTGAAATAACTTTTTGTAGCAAAATATATGAATAGAGTGAAAATTACTAGTGAGAAAAGTAAAATTCACAATATATGAATATGGAAATTTAATGTCAAAACAAAAAAATGCTATACCTATGACCATAGTTAATGGTATTTTAAATAATAGTGATTGTGTAGTAAATGCCAAAAATTCCTTCATAAGGAAGAAAAAGTGCCTACGTTTTACTAACAAAAGGGATCTTTTAGTAAAAATAAACTGGATAATATCAAATTATTAAGTTCAAAAACTAATGTATGTTATGAAATAGAGGAGAGGGATGTTTATGTTAGGAGCATTAACTACAGAAAACAGATCGATGTTTCAGAAGGTCTTGATTACATTTGTAATCTCGTTATTATTCGCTACGGCAGGGTTATACTTTGGCCAGTTCGTGCCAACAGCTCTTATGATTCCTTTGGCAATCGCTGAATTAATTATGATTATCGCGGCATTTTGGCTAAGACGTAGAAAAAGCGTTGGATACACATTCATTTATTTATTTTCAGTGATATCTGGTATCACAACATTTCCAATTGTTAGTCATTATGCTTCAATGGCTGGAGCTCAAGTTGTATTAATGGCTTTTGGAGCAACATTTGGTATATTTGCTGTTATGGCAACAATAGGAGCGAAAACAAAGAAAGATTTATCTTTCCTATCAACATTCCTGTTAGTTGCGTTATTAGCGATAATCTTTGTAGGGATTTACAGTATCTTTGTTCCATTAAATTCGTCAGGTATGGTAGCTTATTCTGTCATTGGAGCAATTGTCTTTTCTCTCTATATCGTGTATGATTTCAACCAAATGAAAAGAATGTCCATAACAGAAGAGGATGTACCTTTATTGGCTCTATCTTTATACTTAGATTTTATTAATTTGTTTATCAACTTACTGCGTATTCTTGGCATTTTAAGCAGTGATGATTAAGCTGAAAGAGACTAGGCATGAAGTAATGTAAATCTTCCGAATGAAGGTCGAACATTGAGCCTTACGAAAACCATTAAATGAGAAAAATCCGAACTAACACGAAATTCAAATTAGAATTTCAAATGATAGTTCGGATTTTTCTTTGGATAAACCTTTTGTGACGGCCCCTTTTATTTATTTTTTTAGAAAAACTATAACACTTGAAACCTGGGAAAAAGAAATTGAATAAAACAGTATATTGAAAGAAAAATTAGGTCACATTTATTTTAGTTATTGTTTAAGAGTCTTTTGCAGAAGTCTTACCTTTATAAAATGAGTGACATGAAAATGACAGAAGCGAATCGATACTTTGTACCTTTTTATAGCTGATATTTACATAGTACCTCCTGATTTTATGATTGCTAAAACATTGGCTTTTCCTCGTTAAATTTGTCCTTTGCTATTTAGCCAACAGAAAATGCCCTCTTAAGTGTGGACATGAAAAATCAAAAGACCTATTTATTTGCCTGATAGAGAAACATACTCTAAAAACATTTCGGTCAACCGCTTGACATATAAAATGTAACCGTTTAATATAAAAATGTGAAAGCGGTTAACACAAAATGTCAACCGCTTGACATAAAGAGAGAGAAGTAAAGAAATTTTTGAAATTAAGGGGGGAATATGAAGCTATGGGATTACTAGCATCTAAAGAGAAAGCGAATCAAGAAATGGGCAATTCTCTAGGGCTTGAATTACATGCGAAGACAAAAAAGCAAAGTTTTTTTCAATACTTTAGACGAAACTATGCACTGTATCTGTTTTTAGCTCCAGCTATTATCCTAACCATTATTTTTAAATACGTACCGATGTATGGAGCGATTATTGCGTTTAAAGATTTTAGTCCTATGAAAGGGATTTTAGGAAGTGAGTGGGTAGGTTTTGAACATTTTAAGGATTTTTTAACCTCTCCAAATTTCGCTGATATTTTTATGAACACCCTTAAATTAAGTGTTTATGGACTAATACTAGGATTTCCAGTTCCGATTATTTTAGCTCTTAGTCTTAATCAAGTAAGGAGAGCGACAATAAAGAAAAATATTCAACTCATCTTGTATGCGCCTAACTTCATTTCAGTTGTTGTTATTACAGGTATGTTGTTTATCTTTTTTTCACCGACAGGACCAGTTAATTCATTATTGTCATCATTTTTAAGTGGGCCAGTGCCATTTATGACAGATCCAGATTATTTTCGGTCTATTTATATTCTTTCAGGAATCTGGCAAGCGGCTGGATGGTCGTCGATTATTTATGTCGCCGCACTAGCAAATGTTGATCCACAGCTGCATGATGCTGCGACAATTGATGGGGCATCACTTTGGCAAAGGATTAGACATATTGATTTACCAACATTAAAGCCTATTATGGCAGTGCTCTTTATTTTAGGGGCAGGTGGAATTATGGCGATTGGCTTTGAAAAGGCTTACCTAATGCAAACATCTATGAATATACCAACCTCAGAAATTATCCCAACGTATGTATACAAGGTCGGCTTGCAGGCTGGTGATTATGCATACTCAACAGCGGTCGGCTTGTTTAACTCTGTGATTAATGTCATATTACTCGTTTTTGTTAATTTTGTTGTGAAGAAATTAAATGAAGGTGAAGGATTATATTGATGGGGGTGAACATCTCATGAAAAAGCATAGCAACTCAGATAAATGGCTGCTTTTTACGAACAAAATTGTGTTAATTTTCCTCGTATTAATCGTGTTAGTGCCTTTGCTTTACATTCTATTAGCCTCGTTTTTGGATCCGAATGTATTGCTAAGTAAAGGAATTTCATTCAATCCAAAAGATTGGAGTATCGAGGGATATACAAGAATCTTTCAGGATGACTTGATGGTGAAAGGATTTATTAATTCGATTATCTATTCAGTTGGGTTTACGCTCGTCACGATTATCGTCACGATTTTTGCGGCATACCCATTATCACTGAATGGCTTTAAAGGAAAAAATGTCATCATGGTGTTTTTCCTTATCACAATGTTTTTTAATGGTGGATTAATTCCTACTTATTTAGTAGTAAAAGACTTAGGCATGCTTAATACGATATGGTCGATCATTTTACCAGGGGCAATTAGTGTATGGAATATCATTTTGGCTAGAACGTTTTTTAAAGGCTTGCCGAAGGAGCTTTTTGAAGCAGCGAAAATTGATGGTGCTTCGGAGCTGAAGATCTTTTTAAAAATCGTTTTGCCATTATCCAAACCGATTATTTTCGTTTTAGCGTTATATGCCTTTGTAGGACAATGGAATTCCTATTTCGATGCAATGATCTATTTAGAGGATCAAGAGCTTCATCCATTGCAATTAGTGCTGCGCTCAATCCTTATTCAAAATGAAGTCCAGCCAGGGATGATTAGTGATCAGCTTGCAATGGCAGAGCTAAGTAAAATAGCAGAGCAGATTAAATTTGCCTCAATTGTTGTTTCAAGCTTACCACTGCTTATTATGTACCCTTTCTTCCAGAAATACTTTGAAAAAGGTGTCATGGTAGGGTCTTTAAAATAAAAACTAAATAGGGGGATTGTTTTATGAAAAGGTTCTTCAAACTTATCTCGTTTTTTCTAGTAATTGGCGTCTTGCTTGTTGGGTGCAGTGGAGGAAAAAGTAGTAAGAGTGCATCAACTGAGGATTTGGAGCTAACAGATGTTTCGTTTCCGTTAAAGGAAAAGGCGACCCTTCACTTTATGACACAAAGCTCACCGCTTGCTCCAACAGATCCGAATGAAAAATTAATTTTTAAGAGATTAGAAGAGGAAACAGGGGTCCATATTGAATGGAAAAACTATACGAAGGATCAATTTGTTGAAAAGCGAAACTTAGCTTTAGCAAGTGGAGAATTACCAGATGCGATTATGGATGCAGCATTTAGTGATTACGACTTATTAAAATATGCGAAGGATGGAACGATTATTCCCGTAGAGGATTTAATCGATAAGCATATGCCGAATTTGAAAAAGGTTTTAGAACAAGCACCTGAATATAAATCGATGATTACAGCACCAGACGGACATATTTATAGCTTCCCGTGGATTGAGGAGCTTGGGAGTGGGAAAAGTCGGATCCAGGTCGTTGATGGACTTCCTTGGATTAATGTTGAATGGCTCAATAAATTAGGGTTAGAAATGCCGAAAACGACGGATGAATTGAAGGAAGTATTACTTGCCTTTAAAACACAGGATCCGAACGGAAACGGTGAGGCAGATGAAATTCCTGTTTCCTTCATGATTAATCATGGTGGAGAGGATCCCGCGTTTTTATTTGCGGCATTTGGATTAGGCGATAACTATGATCATACAGTTGTGTCAGATGACGGTGAGGTTATTTTTACAGCTGCACAAGAAGGCTATAAAGAGGCATTGAAATATTTTAATGAGCTCCATGAACTAGGTCTAATTGATGTCGAAGCGTTTGAACAGGATTGGAATAAATACGTTGCAAAAGGTAAAGAGGAGAAATATGGTCTTTATTTCACTTGGGATAAAGGGAATATTTCTGGAATGAATGATAAATATGATTTAATGCCGCCAATCGCAGGTCCTTCTGGAGAAGTGAATGTCGCACAAACAAATGGCTTTGGTCTTGACCGTGGCAGAATGGTGATTACTAGTGCGAATAAGAACCTAGAGTTAACAGCGAAATGGATTGACAAGCTTTACGAGCCACTTCAATCTGTGCAAAACAACTGGGGAACATATGGTGATTCAGAGCAAGCGAATATTTTTGAGCTAGATGAGGCTGCAAGTATGTTAAAGCATCTTCCGTTAGAAGGAACAGCACCTGTTGAATTGAGAGAGAAAACAAATGTAGCGGGTCCGCTAGCTGTTCTTGATGAATATTACGGTAAATATACAACAAAGCCTGATGATGCTGCTTGGAGGCTAGATTTGTTAGAAAAGCATGTCGTTCCTCATATCAAATCTAAAAACTTTTATCCACCTGTATTCTTCTCATTAGAGGAATCTGATGAAAAAGCAAAAATTGAGACAGATTTATTTGATTATGTGAATAGAAAGCGTGCGGAATGGATCACGAATGGAAATATTGATGCCGAGTGGGATGAATATGTAAAAGAGCTTGAAAGACTTGGCTTAAGTAAATGGCTGCAAATTAAACAAGATGGATATGACAGAACGGTTAAACAATAGGAGGACACAAATTGAAGATTACAAAACTAGATAAATACAGACCAGCATTGCATTTTTCACCACAACAAAATTGGATGAACGATCCGAATGGCTTAGTATTTTTTAAAGGTGAATATCATTTATTTTTTCAGCATAATCCAAATGATAGCGTTTGGGGGCCGATGCACTGGGGCCATGCTGTCAGTAAAAATATGATCGAATGGGAGCAATTGGATATCGCGTTATATCCAGATGAGCATGGGACGATTTTTTCCGGCAGTGTCGTCGTTGATTGGCACAATACATCAGGGTTTTTCCAAGAGGAGCCAGGACTTGTCGCGATTTTTACGCATCATTTAGAGGGGAAGAATCATACCCAAACAAAACAGATGCAAAGCTTAGCATATAGCTATGACAAAGGGAGAACTTGGCTGAAATATGAAAATAATCCTGTGCTAACACATCCTACGAAAATTGATTTTAGAGATCCGAAGGTATTTTGGCATGAGGCAAGTCATAAATGGATTATGGTTTTAGCTACAGGGCAAACGATATCAATCTATTCTTCTCCTAATCTAAAGGATTGGACATTTGAAAGTGAGTTCGGCGAAAAGATCGGCTCACATGATGGGGTATGGGAATGTCCAGATTTATTTGAACTACCTGTCGAGCATTCCAGTGAGAAGAAATGGGTGCTGCTTGTCAGTATTGGAGACAATCCGGAATTTGATTCTGGCTCACGTACACAATACTTTATCGGCTCCTTTGATGGCCATACATTTGTCGAGGAGCATGATGATATTAAATGGTTAGACTTTGGAAAGGACAACTATGCTGGTGTTAGTTTTTCTGATATACCGAAAGAGGATGGACGTAGAATCTACCTTGGCTGGATGAGCAATTGGCGCTATGCAAACCACGTTCCTACTAAAGGCTGGAGAAGCCAGATGACATTGCCGAGAGAACTTTCGCTCATCGAGATTGACGGCGAGATCCAAATTGTTCAAAAGGCTGTTAGAGAGCTAGAGCCATTTTTTACGAAAAAAGAAGAGCTTAATCATGTCATCGTAAATTCAAAGGATAAGCATCATTTTAATATTCATGCGGATTATGCTGAGGTTGAATTAGTACTAGAAAATATCGATGCAACTCAGTATGGCTTAACCATTCATCATACGAACACACAATATACAAAAATTACAGTTGATGCTAAAGACAATAAATTATTGCTAGAGAGAAAGCATTCAGGGAATGTAGATTTTTCCGATAACTTCCCTAAGCCACAAATGGTGAAGCTTAACGGAACAGAGCAGCTTCAGCTTCGGTTAATTGTTGATTCGTCATCATTAGAATTATTTCTTAACGGTGGGGAACATGTAGTAACGAGCTTAGTTTATCCAGATAAAGCATGTGAAGGTGTATCTCTGTTCACATCAGAAGGGGAAATAAAGGTCGTACACGGAAAGCTGTCGATTCCCGCAAAAAATTAAAGATTGTTCGATGCAGCCAGAGGAAAGAGCAATATCCCTCTGGCTGATTTTAACGGAATGTATATAAATGATCATAAAGTAGGTGGATTGAAATGAAAGATGTAACAGCATTGGGAGAGCTTTTAATCGATTTTACTCCAAGTGGTAGAGGAGAACAGGACAATCCTAGATTTGAAGCAAATCCAGGTGGGGCTCCTAGCAATGTGCTCGTTTCTTTAGCTAGTTTAGGGCTGGAAACGGAATTCATTGGCTGTGTTGGTAGGGATCATTTTGGACAATTGTTAGTAGCTGCATTACGTTCAAAAGGTGTTCAGACAAATGGAATTGTTTATTCGAACGTAAAGACAACACTGGCGTTTGTTCATATTGATGAGCAAGGTGAACGCTCATTTGATTTTTATCGTCAGCCTGGGGCAGATATGATGCTTGCAAAGGAGGATTTACATTTAGAGCTAATCTCTCATTCTCGTATTTTTCATGTTGGCTCGATCTCGATGACAGATGAACCGGTAAGGGAGGCAACGTTAACAGCCTTAAACCATGCAAAAGAGAGGAATAAAGTGATTTCCTTTGACCCAAACCTTCGTCCGTTATTATGGGACAATTTAGATAATGCCAAAAGGCAAATCGAAATCGTTATGCAATATGCTGATATCGTGAAGGTTTCTGAGGAGGAACTTGCATTTTTAACAAATACGGACGATATTTCTGCTGGTGCAAAGCAACTATTTGAAAAGCATCATCTTTTCCTGCTTTTTGTTACTTTAGGTGATAAAGGCAGTTATGCATATAACGAAAACGGATTAGTATTTGTTCCGGGAATTACTGTAAAGGCAGTTGATACAACGGGATGTGGTGATGCATTTTTTGCAGGGGTTTTATATCAGCTATTAAAAAATGAATTATTAAATGTAGATTTACCAAAGGAGAGTCTAGAACAAATTTTACGGTTTGGAAATGCAATGGGCGCTTATGTCGCGAAACATAAAGGCGGTATTCCGGCTATGCCGACGTTATCACAAATAGAGGAATTTATCGCACATTCAAAATAGAAAGAGATGCTCGGTTTTGTTTTCCTGAAGTGATGGAGAAAGGAAATGAGGATTTTTAATTTTAATGTAGAAGAGAGGACATAGCGTGAAATCAACTAGTTGGATTTCTGTAATATTGACGATTCTACTTATAACTTCAGCATTGATGACAATCACTGTTCACCCACTAAAAGGAGTTGCAGCAGATTCACAGGAAACGGAGGAGGGATTGGCTATAAATAACGCAGCTACTAATCTGACTGAGTGGAACGTTATAGGGAAGGGGAAATTAGAAGATACAGAACAGGGAATATTGCTAGCTTCTGAGCCTAACGAGAATGTGATGGCGATCGCAAACGTTATATCTGAAGATTTTATTTATGAAGCAGATGTAAAAATACTCGACAAGAATGCCGATTTAAGCCTAGTATTCCGTTCGAGTGAGGATGGTAAAGACGCATACATGCTGCAAATTGATCCGATTGAAGGGAAAATTCGTCTTCGTGACTCTCGTGATGAAACGAGATTAAATGACGAACATAATGTTACCGTTCAAGAGGGAGAGATCTATCATTTAAAGGTGAAGGTCGAAGAAAATACTATTTTCGTTTATTGGGAGAATCAATATTCGCCGATTATGAGTGTGACGGATTCTGCTTATGAGAAAGGGCTTCTTGGTCTTCACGTATCAGATGGTTCCGCATTATTTCAGCACGTAAAGGTTAGCGAATTTTCCACAAACCTTTCTACATCTCAATATAAAGAAGGCAGCTGGGAGCCAGCGCTTAAAGGACTGAAGGGAATTTATGCTGGGGATGGAGGAGCAAAGCAAATTTATCGCAATAACGAACGTGACTTTGTTCTCGAAGGAAACATCACGTTTGACGAAAATCAATCAGAAGCAGCGCTTGCCTTTCGAACAAATGAACTAGGGACGACAGGTTACTTGGCAACGCTTATAAAAGAAGGAAATACCGTTAAAGCCCAATTGCAAAAGGCTGATGGAACCGTTTTGAAAACATCTGACAAGACGTATAAAACGGAGGAAGGGACGAAGCATCATCTTGAAATTATGGCAAACGGTGAGCAAATAGAACTTTATGTTGATGGCTTTTCTGAGGCTGCCGTGAAAGTGACTGATAAGAGCGAGCTTACGGGATTTGTTGGGATGACAGTAGCAGAGGGTTCTGCTTATTTTCAGGATGTTTATCTCATCCCATTAACGAAGTATTACAATGAAAAATATCGACCTGATTATCATTATACTCCAGCTCGCGGCTCTGTCAGTGATCCGAATGGGCTCGTCTACTTTGAAGGGGAGTATCATTTGTTTCATCAGGATGGTGGAACGTGGGCACATGCAGTAAGTAAAGATTTAGTGAATTGGAAGCGGTTACCTATAGCGTTGCCGTGGAATGAACATGGCCATGTTTGGTCAGGATCTGCTGTAGCGGATTTAGATAATGCCTCAGGCTTATTTACAAATTCAGATGGTAAAGGGCTTATTGCATACTATACCTCCTTTCATCCAGATAGACGAAACGGGAATCAGCGTATAGGCCTTGCCTACAGTACGGATCAAGGACGTACTTGGAAGTATTCTGCTGAGCATCCAATTGTCATTGAGAATCCTGGTAAGAATGGCGAGGACTTAGGGAGCTGGGACTTCCGTGATCCAAAGGTCGTTCGGGATGAGGCGAACAATCGCTGGGTGATGGTTGTTTCTGGAGGAGATCATATTCGTTTCTTTACCTCCACAAATTTAATCGATTGGAAGCATACAGATAATTTTGGATATGGTGATTATGTTCGTGGTGGTGTCTGGGAATGCCCTGATCTTTTTCAGCTTGAGGTAGATGGCACAGGAGAGAAAAAATGGGTATTGATGATAAGCACAGGGACAAATCCGAAAACAAAGGGATCTGATGCTGAGTATTTTGTAGGTCAGTTAACGGCAGATGGTAAATTCATAAGTGACAATCCTGCAGGGAACGTCCTGAAAACAGATTACGGAAAGGAATTTTATGCATCGATGTCCTTTTCTAATATGCCTGATAACCGACGTGTCATGATGGCGTGGATGACGAACTGGGATTACCCATTTGCGTTTCCAACAACAGGCTGGAAAGGAGAGCTAACCATTCCAAGGGAAGTTCGATTAGTAACGACAGAGGAAGGAATAAGACTTGCACAAAGGCCGATAGCAGAACTGCAGCAGCTACGAAATACGATTTTTCAAGCAGAAAACAAAATCATCAATCCAGATAATTCGGCAAATCTGTTAAAGGGGATCTCCCAAGGAGCGTTTGAAATTGAAGCAGAGCTTGAAATTCCTTCTACAAGTACAGCAACAGAATTTGGTTTTCACGTTCGTGAAGGGAATGAGCAAAAAACAGTCGTCGGATACAAAACGGCAGATAATCAACTATTTGTCGATCGTACTGAATCGGGAGAAACGGATTTTTCGAATTTATTTTCCACCTTACATGAAGCAGCTTTAAAACCGGAAAATCAACGGATTAAGTTGAATATCTTTGTCGATGATTCATCCATTGAAGTATTCGCTAATGATGGAAAGGTTGTTTTTTCTGATGTTATTTTTCCTGATCCTTCAAGTCGAGGTATGAGCTTTTATACAAAAGGAGGGGATATGAAGATTGTATCCTTAAAGATCCATTCCCTTGCAAATAGTTGGAATCAAAATGAGGATAAAGAGCCTGAGGTGATCATGGATACTAGTCAAAGAGAGATGGGAAGCGGTGATACACTCACTTTGCATGCTTCTGTTGCACATGGAAAAGGAAAGGGAACCGAGCCTTTGATTTGGAAATCTAGCAATTCGAATGTCGTCAAAATTGAATCGTCCACGAATTCCAAAGCGATCCTTAAAGCAGGTAGCAAAGGGGAAGCAAATATAACAGTATCTACACCAAATGGGAAAGCTACGAAAACGATAGCAGTCAAAGTATATGAAGGGAAATTTAACACGAATTTGACTGGATGGAAGGCAGATCTTGCTGCAGCGAAATGGATCGTGACTGAAAACGGAATAAGAGGCACCTACAGTAGTGATGCAAACTATGTAGCTCAGGAAACAGCAGGGGATTTTACATATGAAGCTGAAATGATGCTAGGAAAGGATGGAGGAGCAGGTTCGATTTTATTCCGAGCTAGTGAGGATGGACGGAGCGGATATTACTTCAATCTTGATCCAAATATGAAGGCATTTCGACTTTTTTATAAAATAGATGGAAGCTTTGAGGAACGGATGGTCATCGGAAAAGTATCAGCATTTATCCAGCCTGGAAAGAGGTATAAAGTGAAAATTATTGCGAAAGGACCACACATCCAGGCATATGTCGATGGAGAAAAAATCATCGATTTACACGACGGAACCTTTGCTGAGGGACATTTTGGTGTGAATGTCTTTGGAGGTCAAGCATCCTACCAGAATGTCAAGATAAGCAACGTATCAGAAGCGAAATTAACAATAACTAGCTTTACAAATAAAGCAACAGGTGAAGCGATTTACGCGGCACATTCCGAAAACGGGGAGCCAGTGACGATTGCTGATGCAAACAAAGCTACAAATTGGACGCTCATTCCAACAGGTGATGAGCATAGTTCTTATTCGATACGCATAGAAGGCGGTAAAGCACTGGACCTTGATACAGGACAAAACAAAATCCAGCTATACAACTATCTTGGATATGTTAATCAACGATGGGTAATTAGGAAAAATGATAATGGAACAGTTACCATCAGTTCTGTTCATAACGGTAAGGCTTTAGAAATATCAACCGAGGGAAGATTGACTCTAAATGATGTGGAGCAAGGACAAGAGCGTCAGCAGTGGATGCTTTCTTCTGAATTGAATTAATTATAAGATTTAAATAGCCTCGGCATAAGCGTCCGAGGCTATTTTTCTATCTTCGTTTCACAAATCTAGTTGAGGTAAATCCTGAAGAAAACTAGATTTTACGCTATACGAGATTTCCTTCTTTTTATATTTTTTAATAACATCGATATGGTCCTCGTAGCTATAAAGAAAGAAGGTTATGTTATTTTTGGCAGTTGTCGTCTGAATAACGAATGGAGCTTTACTAGTTTCTGATGGTACGTAATAATATTTTTCTAAAAATAGCGCCTGATTAAAATGGTCTATAAGCTGTTTTTTCCTTTCACCTTCCAAGCTTTTTCCGCCGAATGTTACGGTGACCGCAGCTTCATTTAGTGTTGGATGTACTTCAAATCTATGAACAATCGATTCTACTACAGAAGTTGGAAGACATGTCATAATTACTTTTAGTAAACCAGCAACTATTAAGACAAGCACAAAAGTCCATGTCATCGTTGATCATCTCCGTTATGTTTAGTTCGATTCATTACACAGGACTTGTATAATGAAACATCTCATCTATCATAATTGTTTTTGCTGAAAAATAACCATCCACTTTACGATTGTTTTCCTCATCCACTTTTAAAAAATGAACTTATGGTTGCTGCTAGATTGATAGCTCAAAATAAAAAAAGTATCTCATTTTTGTCACTTAGAACATTCACTATTAAAGTGGATGGGGTAAATAGTAAAGAATTGGATGGTTAGCACGTTATAAATATAAATTAATATGAAGGTAGATAATTCGCGTTTTAACACTCAAAAAGGAGAGAATTTGTCATGACCTTCGCCATTATGATCATTATTTTACTTGCACTATTGGCTTTAGTTGGGACCATTTTTGTCGCAAATGATAGAGATGTTAACTATAATAAAAAAACAAAGGGAAATGTAACGAGATTAACGTCAATTTATGCTGTTGTCATCGTCATCTCAGTCATTGCTGTTGGAGTATATATCGTAATGAGATAAGTAAAACTATTTTAAAGTATGCTTTGTAATAACTTTATCAAAAACAAATTGTAATATAAGGATGTTCACATATGGATTGGAAGCCTGATCGAAATGACAAAAAACCGATTTATAAACAAATAGCTGATTATATTGAACAAGGCATTTCATCGGGTGTTTTTCCAGCTGATAGCCGATTGCCATCAGAACGCAATTTAGCTAGAGATCTTGGTGTAAACCGTAGCACAATCGTTTCAGCCTATGATGAGCTCGTGGCACTTGGGATAGTCGAGCGGAAAAAAGGAAGTGGAACGCGGGTTAGTACAGATATATGGGGGACCTTCCATAAGCGAATTCCTAATTGGGGACGATATGTGGAGGGTGGCTCATTTCTCCCTAACTCACCATTGGTACAACAAATCCGTTCAGAGGTTCAAAATCGTGATTTAGTAAATTTAGCAAGTGGCGAGCTGTCACCGCGTTTAATGCCAAATGTCCAGCTTAGCAACATTCTTTCGGCAAATCCTTTTACCGAAAACCTTGGCTATGACCATCCGCAAGGGAACGAAATGCTGCGGGCGACAATTTCATCACATGTTAAGCAGTTCAAAAATATCAAGACAAATCCCGCCTCGATTCTTATTACGTCTGGAGCACAGCAAGCCCTTCATCTCATTGTCGAATGTTTGCTTAAACCAGGTGATGCTGTTGCAATTGAAGATCCTTCCTATTGTTATTCATTGCCGTTATTTCAATCAGCAGGCTTAAGAACCTTTCTTTTACCAGTAGATAAAGACGGGATAAATCCCGATGATCTCTTATCATTACATAAAAAGCATCGGATAAGGATGGTTTTTCTAAATCCCGATTATCAAAATCCTACTGGGACCGTGCTTCATTTAAGCCGGCGTAAAAGAATATTGGACATATCAGTAGAACTCGGTATCCCGATTATCGAGGATGATCCGTATAGTTTAACCTCCTATAACGGTGAGATAAATCCAACCCTTAAATCAATGGACGCAAATGGGAATATTCTATATATTAGCTCGTTATCAAAAATTGTTGCCTCAGGATTACGTATTGGCTGGATTATCGGTCCCAAACAGGTCATTCAGCGGTTAGCTGATGCAAAACAGCAGGTAGACTTTGGACATAGTGTATTTCCCCAATGGATTGCGAATCAATTTTTAAATTCTGCTGACTTTTCCAATCATATTGATAGGCTTCGCTCACAGCTAGAGCTTAGAAACTATGCGATTACGACAAGCTTAAAAAAACAGATGGGGGATAAGATCGAATTTATCACTCCTAAAGGTGGGATTCATCTTTTGGGAAAAATAGACCCATCGATTGATGAATATCAATTATTGAAGGAATCGATTAAAAATGGTGTTGCATTTGTTCCAGGAAGTATATTAGGTTCCAAACGGGGATATATGCGTTTTACATTTGGTAGGAGCGAACCAGACGTAATACAAAAGGGAATAGCAAGGTTTGCAGAAGCGGTAGAGCGGATAACGAATCATTAGCTAGATAGAAGTCAATGCTTTTTATAAGAGCATTGGCTTTTTTGTATCAATAGACAACGATACGAAAGCAGGATAAGCATTTTTGAAATTTCTCCGCAGGAATGTAACGTTAGATCCCGAATCATATAGGAAGCAATGTACCCTTTTTTCCTATATATTGAGATTAATGAAAAGCATGAACATAGCTTGTTCAATAGAGTGGCTATTTAAGAAAATTTATTGAAGGAAGTATCCGAAGGTTGGAGGGAGAATATGAAGATTGTTATTGCTGGTGGATCAGGGTTTATCGGGGAGAAATTAACGAAGCTCCTTCTTGATGAAGGGCATTATATTAAGATTTTAACAAGGAAGGCTAAACAAAGCTCAGGGAACGTTCAGTATATTCAATGGCTTGATGGAGCAGCATCTCCTGAAAAGGAAATAGGAGATACCGACGTTGTTATCAATTTAGCAGGAGTTTCGATTAATGACGGACGGTGGAGTGAGAAGCATAAGAAGCAAATTTATCATAGTCGAATGGAAGCGACAGATGAGCTATTGCGAATCATCTCTTTATTGCCGAAAAAACCGTCAGTATTTATAAATGCAAGTGCGATTGGCATTTATCCAGCCTCAATAGATGCTGTTTATACGGAGGACTCATTAGATGTGTCAGATGATTTTTTAGGTAAGACAGTATTTGATTGGGAAGCGAAGGCGAAGCAAGTTGAAGCTTTTGGTGTTCGGACAGTTTTTATGAGATTTGGCGTTGTTCTTGGGAATCAAGGAGGAGCACTCCCTCTTATGGTATTGCCATATAAACTATTTGTCGGAGGTACATTAGGTCATGGGAAGCAATGGGTTTCCTGGATTCATGTCGCCGATGTCGTACGAGCAATTCATTTTGTTATGAACAATGAAGAAATCAAAGGACCTGTAAATGTCACAGCACCCACTCCCGTACAGATGAAGGATTTTGGGAAGGAGATAAGCTCTGTCCTACATCGTCCACATTGGCTGCCTGTACCATCGTTTGCCATGAAAATCGTCCTTGGACAAAAAAGTGCACTTGTTCTTGAAGGGCAGCATGTTTTACCACAGGTGTTAGTAGAAAATGGATTTTCATTTATGTTTCCATCGCTTCAAACTGCTTTAGAGGATCTTCTTAAAGTCTAGGGAGAGGGGAGTGCTTAACGGTAGGCTTTTACAGAAATATAGGACATCCTAGTTATGGTAGTGTTGTTTCTTTTTATATAACGTTTAGGAGAAGATGGTACACCACCAATGCATTAAGTTAGAATAACAGGTACTTATTCAAATTAAAGGTATTGGTTAGCTGAATTTGTGAAACTATTTTCTTATCATTTCGTATAGAATGTATCATCGGTTTAATAAGGAGGGTCATAATGGAAAGGAGTAATAATGAGATAAAGACGTCAAAAGGAGTATGGTCATTGTTTGGGGCAGCAATTGGAGCGATACTAGGAATAATAGCTTACAATAATCATTGGTTAGGGTAAAGGAGAACTTATCTAAATTAGTTGTTATTTGTTTGGCGGTGTTCTGAAACTCTTTCTTCTTTAAAATGTATATCCTAATGACTCAATTTAAGTAATTGGGTTATTTTTTTGCCCTTTTTTTAGTATGAAGTATTAGATAAGAACACGAATGTCCAAACTGTGGACTGTTAACGTTAAAAGTCCATGATTATGGAATTGCTATTTACAAGATAATGGTCATCCATTATAGTTATTAAAGAGTTATTATATCTATAATTAAAAATTAAATAATAGTTCCCCAATTAAACTAAACGATAAAGGAGAAGGAAAGATGGAATTCTGGGAATCGAGCTTTATAGAAAAACAAACGATGTGGGGATTTGAACCTACAGACTCTGCAATTTTAACAAAGGACTTTTTCCTTGAAAGGAATGTTAAGGATATACTTATACCAGGTATTGGATATGGTAGAAATGCGAAGGTTTTTATTGAAAATGGAATCAATGTTACAGGTATTGAGATATCAAAAACAGCGATTGATTTGGCTAGGCAAAATGGGATAGATAGTCGTATTTTTCATGGTTCAGTTACAGACATGCCTTTTGATAACAAGCTTTATGATGGGATATTTTCGCATGCGCTTATTCACTTACTGAATAAGTGTGAAAGAGAGAAGTTTATTAAAGATTGCTATAACCAGTTAAAGCCAAATGGATATATGGTTTTTACAGCTGTTTCAAAAAAAGCCCCAATGTTTGGGAAGGGGAAACAATTGGATAAAGACTATTTCGAGATTATGGAAGGCGTAAAAATGTTTTTTTATGATTTTGACTCCATAAAACAGGAATTTGGAAAATATGGACTTGTAGAGTTTTCAGAAATTGACGAGGAAAATAAGAACATGAAAAATAAGCCTTCAATAAAATTTCTTATGGTGAAATGTAAGAAGAGATAATATGAAAAATGTAAAAGTGAATTTTTAAAGATAGAATGTGAATATTGCCTGGCGTCGGGGAAGATAGCTTTTTAAAGATGGAACCGTACAATGGGTTTTATCAATTTCTTTTATTTCAAAGTTAATAAGTCAATCGGTAATAATGAACCGAAATCTCTTGGTTTTATAATAGAGATTTCGGTTTTCTTATTATTGTACAGAAGGCAAAATCTTGTCCCTCCTGAAATTTCCAATATTACCAAGCGCCTATTTTTCCTTTTTGATCATTTTGTTATATACATAATAGAACAGTTTTGTTATAGTATATATAGAACAATATCTGTTATAGTTCATATAGAATAGAGAATGGAGGTGCTTGAATGATTTTCCTTGATTCCGAATCAAATGTTCCATTATATATGCAGCTTCGAACACAAATAATTGAATCGATTGTCCGTGGAGAACTAGTGAAGGGCGATACTTTGCCTTCAGTTCGGGGATTGGCTGGCGATTTAGGAATCAATATGCACACTGTGAATAAAAGCTATCATGAGCTTGAGTCTAAAGGGATTATTGAAATTGTCCCCAAAAAAGGAGCCGTTATCATTGCGGATTCAGAAAAGCATGCTTCTAATGAACAATATGAAATGATCGTTGAGGAGCTGAGACCAATTGTTGCTGAGGGACTTGTGTATGGGTTGGATGAAGCAGATTTCCATCAATTGATTTCGAAGATTATGAAAAAAATTAAGGAGGTATAATAATGGACATGGAATTTATGATTTTCTTTTTAACGGTTCTTTTTGTAGGGGTACTACAAATTTTTATTCCGTTTATTACTAAACGTTCAGTTGTTTTTGGGGTCTCTATTCCCTATGAACAAGTGAGACATCCTCAAGTTATTCGCTATAAGAAGACGTATGCGGTTATCACGGCGATTATTACACTTGCTGTTTTAGCTGTCCTAATGATTCAGGGACAAAATGTGAACGAGACTAGACAAGCGCTTTTAGGTATTGTTTTCACTTTTGGTCTTCTACTAGTGGGGCTGTCCCTTTATTTTTATTTTCACTATAAAATGACAAAATTAAAGCAAGCTGAAAAGTGGTTCGGTTCAGTGAAAAAGGTTTATTATGCTGATTTAAAAACTCGTTCAAAGGATGAAATGCTTGCCTCTTTTGTTTATCTTATTCCTGTCATTGTTTCGATTGGTTTAATTGCGTTAACGATTAATTTGTACGATCAATTGCCTAGCCAAATTCCAACACACTGGGGGCCAAATGGACAACCAGATGCATTCAGTGATAAAAGCTGGATGGTTGCACTAGGGTTACCAATTATTTTGCTCATCATGCAGTTGATGTTTTATGGAATAAATGTTTTCACAAAACGCTCAGGTATTAAAATTAACGCTGGGAACGTTAAATCGTCAGAATTAAGGCAATTGCGCCTCCGTAAATATAGCAGTTGGTTTCTATTTGTTGTTGAGATTTTAATGACTCTGCTGTTTGCGATTTTACACCTAAATCTTCTATATGAAAATATCATTAGTAATTTACTTATGATGATTACGCCTATAATCTTTTTAGTGATTGTCTTAGGAGGAACAGTTTGGTTAGCAATTAAAGTCGGCAGTGTAGATTCAGATTTAGAAGGAAAGGAAATTGTTGCGGACTCTGTTTCAAAAAAGGTAGATGGTATTGATGAAGATCAGTATTGGAAAGGCGGTTTATTCTATTTTAATCGTAACGATCCTTCTATCTTTGTAGAAAAGCGTTTTGGAATTGGGTTTACCATCAATTATGCCAATCCAATTGGGTATTTAATTCTGGTCGTTCCGATTGTATTAATTATTATCATTACAAGCGTATTTTAATAATGAACGGGAAAAAGAAGGATGTTATTCCGATAATAATCACTAAAACTTGGCTAAATTGCTAAGGAGTGAAGAGTTTAAAACTTATTTAAAAAAGAACACTTCATTTTGATGAAATGTATCAAATTGAAGTGTTTTTTATCAGGTTCTCATGATGGTAAGGAGCTAAATACCTCTTCAATTGAATGTATTTCCTTTATATGATTTAGCTTGAGAGATCTAGGTTTATATTTTAGACAATCACCACTAATAAAGAAATGAATATCGGGCATTGAATGAGCAAATGCATCAAGCATCCTCATTTCTGCGCCATTATCCTTCCAAACGGCGTCTGTTGTGCCAGATAATAGGACAATTCTTGGATTTGTTAACCGAACCGTTGACTCAATTGTGTTTGAAGCAGGTGATGGTCCTAGCATTAAGGTTCGATAGTTGCGCACCATGGATTGAATGAGCTGTATGTACAACGGAATTTCGTGCCGTTCATTTGGTAAACAGCTGCCGAGAACTAATGGAGAAGAATCAGCAACGTGAAAACGGTGACGCATTGTAATGAAAAAGTCGCGAACGGTTTGACTGCATATTGCCTCTTGATGTGCTCCCCACTCCTTTTTACGGAGCAATTGATTTATTCTTTCTAAGAAGGGAGTGACAATTTCCTTTAAGAAAGGCTCAAGTCCAAATAAATAATGAGCCTGTTCGAGCAATTGGAAGATGTCCCTGTCGTTTGCAATTCTTCCAGCTTCTACAAGGGAATCTAGAAATTGCTTCGTTTTTGGCTCAGCCGCTTCTTTTGCTGCTTCTTCGGAATTTTGTTTTAGGAGGACTGCAGCTTGTTTGACAGATTGCCCATCCTTCGTTAGCGCGATCACTTTTTGTAAAATCTCAACTTCTTCCTGACGATAGATGCGGTAGCCGTTCTCTAAACGCTCTGGAGAAATGATGCCGTACCGATCCTCCCATTTTCGGATTACTTGTTTAGAAAGTCCTGTCATATTAGACACTTGTTGTATAGAATAGGTAATCTTTTTCGTCATAATATCTCCTTATGATGCTTCATACCTTCATTTAGCAAATTGGTTTTGTGATAAAAAGCTGTACAATGTTTGTATAAAGAATAGCATGAAACATGTTTAGGATGAACCCTTTTTTCCTATCATGGTGAAGTATGTAGAAAATAAAGTTCGTTTTATTTGCTTTAAAATAGTGAAAGTACTTAAACTGTTAATGTAGGAAAATAATGTATAAAGGTGGAAGAAGACATGAGTGAAATCAAAACGAAGGCATTTCGTCAAGCTGAGCATGAAATTGATCCAGTTTATTTAAATCGCTGGTCTCCTCGTTCTTTCTTAGAAAAAGAGGTGCCAGAGGAAGTGCTAATGAAATTATTTGAAGCTGCACGCTGGGCTCCTTCGGCAAATAATTTACAGCCATGGAAATTTATCATCGCGAGAACGAAGGAGGATCGAGAAAAATTCCATTCTTTTATTAATGAGGGAAATCGGATATGGTGTGAAAAAGCTCCCGTATTAGCCGTTCTCATTTCAGATAAAGAAGACCCTGTCCATTCCTTTGATGCTGGTACAGCTTGGGGATACTTATCTTTACAAGCTACAAGAGAAGGATTAGTGACACATGCGATGGGTGGATTCCAACGAGATAAAGCACGTGAAGTATTAAATATCCCAGACAATTTTGAGCCTCAAGTGGTTATCGCCATTGGCTACCAGGGCGAAAAAGAGGTATTACCAGAAAAGCTTCAAGAACGTGAGCAGCCATCAAGCCGTAAACCATTAAACGAAGTACTTGTTGAAGGGAAATTTAAATAATAAGAGTTATAAAGGTTTCCCTATATATAATAAGACGTGAATCGTTTAAAGTATAAGTTTTTACGGGAGAGGTAGGGAAAAAAGGATGGAGATAACACCACAGGAAGAAGCCATGATTAAAGCTTTCCGTGAGACAAACTTACCCCCTTTATTTGTGCTCATTCGAGTAAAAAATGATATAGCAAATGACGTTGTAAATGTCGAAGAGAGCAAAAGAAATGAAATGGTTAAAGCGTTAGAAAGCTATATCAGTTCGCTATGGAAGGATTATCATGAAGGGAAGAAATCAGAGCCTTCAGCTTAATAGGTAAGAGTGTTTTAAATGAGGATATAACAGGATAAAACAATAAGGTTCATCTTGTTAGACAAGACGAACCTTATTTAAATACAATACCTGTTAGGTACATAATAGGTGTATTTAGAAAAACACTAGTAGCAATGCTCCAACAATAAAACAATAATATGTGAAATATCCAAGCTTCTTATTTTTCATAATTCCCATAAACCATTTCATTGCAAAATAGGTCATGAAAAGAGTTGCAAGAAATGCAGATAAATACGGGATCGCTAATTCTGCTTTATTTGGCTCATTTAAAAAGTCTGAAAAGCCTAATACAACTCCTCCGAGACTTATTGGAATATACAGCATAAATGAAAAGCGAAGTGCTGTATCCTGTTTCATTCCAACGGCGATGGATGAGATAATCGTCGCACCTGAACGACTTATCCCTGGTGTTAAAGCAACTGCTTGACCTAAGCCGACAATAATAGCATCCTTCAGCTTGAGATCTGACTCTTCTTTCACACCTTTAATATTGCGGATTAACCATAAAGCAATTCCCGTAATAAAGAGCATAATCGCAATTGTCGTCATACTCACATTTTCAGCAATATAATCGTTCAATAACACGCCGAGAACAGCTGCTGGAATCGTACCGATTACAACAAAGCAAACAAAGCGAAAATCACTCTTGTAGTTCTCATCCTTCGTTTTTACATACTTGATTGAATGAACTGCTAATCTAGCAATATCTTTTCGATAAATAAAAAGAATTGCCAGCAAAGAAGCTGTATTTGTTAATATCGCAAAGGTAAAGCCTTGTTCCCCAAGCCCTAAAATCGTACTAGCGATCATAACGTGCCCACTTGAAGATACTGGAATTGGCTCTGTAAAACCTTGTACTAACCCAATAATAATCATTTTTAGTATGACGATTAAATCTGTTTCGATCATTTTGCCCTCCTTTTTAAACCCTCTCAATTTTATAGAAAATCACGATAAATAAAAACCTTTTATCGATTCTGTAACAAATTTGTCATTAACGAATCTGTGCAATTAGTTTCATAAACGATACAAAAAGTATCATCCTCTCCTTGCGTGTTTGACTTAAAAAGTAACCTGAATTTCATAAATTGCTACCACAGTGGACAAACTTAATTTGTCAACATGAACTAAAGGAGGAAGAAAATTTGGTGAACAACATAAAGCAAGAAATGGAACGCATATGGAAAGAAACATGTGGTTCATGGGAAAACTGTACGGAGGAAAACATCCAAGCCTTTTTAGCTCAATGCGAGGAAAAGAGCATTGATCCGCAATATTGTATGAGCTGGGTTGAGCAGCATAGCAGCCAAATTCCGAATTGGTCAGCGGTTTCGAAGGAATCACTTGAATGGATAAATGAGCATACATCGACTGGTTCGCCAATTAGCGAGTAACGGTGGAAGGTTCTTTTGCTCCGAAAACAAAAGAACCTTCCCTATTTTTGTTGTATTTAGAAAATCATTCCTTTAAAATTGATATATGAACATATAACCATATTTAATGAGGGATGGGAATGTACGATACAATTGTCATTGGGGCTGGTCAAGCGGGTCTTGCGATTGGCTACTATTTAAAAAAGCGGAATAAAGCCTTTTTGTTAATTGATAAAGGAAGTGAAGTGGGAGAGAGCTGGAGGGAGAGGTATGACTCATTAGTTTTGTTTACTCCACGGATTTACAGTGCCCTACCTGGATTACCTTTTCACGGTGATGAACATGGTTTTCCTACGAAAGATGAAGTAGTGGCATATCTAACGAAATATGTAGAAACGTTTCATTTTCCTATTCGTTTAAATGAAGAAGTGAAGGCTATTTCGAAAGTGGATAATGCTTTCCTTATTAAGACTAATCGTGATGAATATAGAGCGAAGAATGTTGTCGTTGCAACAGGTCCTTTTCAAACCCCTAATCTCCCTGGATTTTCAACAAATCTAGCAACGACGATTAAGCAGCTTCACTCATCACAATATAAGAACCCAAAACAATTAGGTGATGGAAACGTAATCGTCGTAGGTGGGGGAAATAGTGGAGCACAAATAGCCGTTGAATTGTCGAAAGAGAGGGAGACCTATTTAGCAGTAAGCAAACATCCAAGCTATTTACCTTTAGTCTTCCTTCGTAAAAGTATTTTTTGGTGGTTCGATAAAGTAGGGATTTTAAAGGCAACAAATCATTCGTTACTTGGCAGGCTAATTCAAAAAAAGGGAGACCCTCTATTTGGCTATGAGTTAAAGCGGGCAATTAAGAACAATGAAGTAAAGCTAAAACAAAGGGTAATCAGTGCAAAGAAAAATGAGCTAGTCTTTGAAGATAACACAACATTAAAAGTGAACAATATTATTTGGGCAACAGGCTTTATAACAGAGTTTCCGTGGCTGCAAATCGAGGGAGTTTTCGATCAGAAAGGAAAGGTTATCCATAATCGAGGTGTATCAAGCATTGAAGGATTATATTTTATTGGCCTGCCGTGGCAATATCGGCGTGGTTCCGCTTTATTACAAGGTGTAGGATATGATGCTGAGTATATTGTTACGATGATCAATGAAAAAAATTCATAATTTTTGTTAAAGCCTAACTTCTCAAATTAAACGTAGAAGGTAGGCTTTACCTTTCGAAGCATTTTTAAAGAAAAATAAAAATTTGGATTAATGTAAGAATGACAGTTCCTACGATTGGAGCTACCTTTAACAGCACTACCCCATCAGCTGCTGAAATGAATCGTTCTAACGGGTCCTTTGCAGGGGAAGCGAGAAAATGAATGAATCGTTCCCAGCGATTACGTTTCATTGGGAATTCGGGTGTCTCGACTCGATATTCGTTCAGCTTCGTTTGTAAATACGGTTCTTTATGAAAGGGATCGTGACTCATATTCATCTTCCTCCAATTCTTCCTTTAATTTATTGATCGCTGTGTGTAATCTTGATTTAACGGTCCCTTTAGGAATGCCAAGAACGTTCGCGATTTCCTCCTGTGGCATATCATGATAGTAGGAAAGGAGAATCACCGCACGTTGAATTTCAGGGAGCTTTGCGATAGCATCGCGAATCGTCATTCTGTCTGAATGCTGGAAATCCTCAGGTTCTACCGGAGTGAGAAAGGGCAAAAGGCTTCGCAGCTTTTTGCGCCGATTTACTTTTGTAATCATTAAGCGGTAGGCAATTTGAAAAAGATATGATTTTAGTTTTCCATTGCTTCGGCTGTAATTGTGCTTATAACGCTGAAGCTTAACAAATGTATCCTGGACGATATCGATGCTTAATTGCTCATCTCTTGAATAGCGGAAAATAAATGAATAAAGCGCCGGTTTTAATAGGAGATAAATTCGTTCTAACGCTGCTTCATCTCCATTTTGGTAAGCAACCATCAATTCATCCTCACGCTCATTCAATCTCATCGCCCCAACGTTCCTTAATTGATTTTAACGTCAATGATACTCTGCTAACTAAATAAATAATCGATACAATTGTCCAAACCTGTGCTTGGTTAGTAAAAAATTGCACAAATACATTTTCAACTGTTTCACCACTAGCGATTAGATAAAATAAAATTTGCACACAAATAATCGAATAAATAGCTAAGCAAAGTGTCAGTGTATCAAATACATTCCAACGTAAATATAATTTCGTTTTCTTAAAGTTAATTTTATCATTTTCACGGACAACATGTTTGCGATCCATCGGAATTGTAATCGCTAAAATTAAGATCATTAATATACCTAGAACAATAAGGGAAAAAATCCAACCAATCCCCATTTATACCATCTCCAATCTTCTTTCTTTACTACCTATACAAACGGGAAGATCAAAAGGTTCATTTTTACTCTGAAAAAGGGGACGATTTTGTTGCTTTTATGAAGCATCAAAATCATCGCCATTTTTTGTTATTTTTTGTTGCATTACTAGCTTAACTATTGGTATTATTGGTTTTCACGAGTCAACTAGAGGCGAGCTGCACGGATTTATACGAATTTCGAAATATAACGAAGAGAAGGAGTGAGTAGGAATGAAGCAAGAATTTATCGAAATTGTAAATGGAAGAGAGAACAACCTGAAAAATATTCATCTCGAGATTCCAAAAGGGAAGATTACTATTTTTACAGGGGTATCTGGTTCAGGGAAGTCATCGATCGTTTTTGATACGATTGCACAGGAAGCAGGGCGTCAGTTAAACGAAACATTTAGTAGCTTTGCCCGTCAGTTTCTTCCGAAATACAGCAGACCGGAAGCAGATGAAATCCACAATCTGTCTACTGCGATTGTCGTTGATCAGAAACGACTTGGCGGGAATGCGCGATCGACGCTTGGAACGGCAACAGACATTCAGCCATTGATGCGCCTGCTTTTTTCACGTTTTGCTCAACCACAAATCGGCTATGCCAACGCCTATTCCTTTAATGATCCAAGTGGGATGTGCCCTAAATGTGAAGGGATCGGGAAAATTATTACGTTAAACACAGATGCGGCACTTGATAAGGAAAAGTCTTTAAATGAAGGAGCGATTTTGCTTTCAGGCTTTGCACCAGGGACTTGGCAATGGAAGGCATATGCTGAATCAGGCTTCTTCGACAATGATAAGAAAATTAAAGATTATACAAAAGAAGAATTTGACAAGCTTGTTTATGCGGAGCCGCAAAAGGTGAAGGTCAACTACATGGATAATGAAATGAATGCGACCTATGAAGGCTTAGCAGTAAAATTTATGCGGTTGAATGTGAATCGGGAAAAGGAAACGACGAAGGCTGCTGAAAAGAAGCTAAAGGATTATACGACAACGAAAACATGTCCAACCTGTGATGGGACACGTTACAACGAGAAGGTGTTATCGTCTAAAATCAACGGCTATTCGATTTATGACCTAACATCGATGCAGCTGGATCAGTTAATTGACGTTCTTCCGCAAATCGATGAACCAAATGCTAAGCCAATTATCGATAATATGATTGAACGGTTAAAAACTCTATGTGATATTGGCTTAAGCTATTTAACATTGACAAGGGAAACGCCAACCTTATCTGGTGGTGAGTCTCAAAGGGTTAAAATGGTGAAGTATTTGTCAAGCAACCTAACAGGGTTAATGTACATATTTGATGAACCAAGTACAGGTCTTCACCCTCGCGATGTGTACAGGTTAAATGAATTGCTAGTTAAATTACGTGACAAAGGCAACACCGTTTTAGTTGTTGAGCATGATCCAGACGTCATCCAAATTGCAGACCATATCATTGATGTTGGACCACATGCAGGTGCTGGCGGAGGAAACATCATGTATAGTGGTAGCTATGAGGGCTTATTGTCATCTGACACTCTTACAGCAAAGTATTTAAGCAGTAAAACGGAGCTGAATTCTAACCCAAGACCTGTTTCCGAGTTTATTGAAAGCAAGAAAAGCAGCCTTCATAATTTGAAAAACGTTAGCCTTCGTGTGCCGATTGGTGTTTTCACAACGGTAACAGGGGTTGCGGGCTCAGGGAAAAGTACACTTGTAAACAATGTTTTTGCGAAGGATATTACAGAGGCGATTCGCATTGACCAAAGCCCAGTACACGCTAACATCCGATCGAATCCAGCAACCTTTTCGGGGATTATGGATGCAATCCGCAAAGCATTTTCCACTGCAAACAATGTGGAAACAGGGCTATTTAGCTACAATTCAAAGGGCGCCTGTGAAACATGTGGTGGAACTGGAACGGTACAGCTCAATCTATCGTTTATGGATGTCATGGAGGTAGAATGCAGCGAATGTAAGGGCAGTCGCTTCAAGCAGGATGTGCTCCAATACAACTATAAAGGAAAAAACATTGTCGAAGTCATGGATATGTCTGTCACAGCTGCACTAGATTTCTTTGATGTGAAAAGCATTCAAACGAAGCTAAAAAGCATGGAAACAGTCGGCCTTGGCTATCTATCATTAGGCCAACCGCTAAACACATTATCCGGTGGTGAATGTCAAAGGTTGAAGCTAGCTAAGGAGCTAAACACAAAAGGTAACATCTATATACTAGATGAACCAACGACTGGATTGCATATGTCTGATGTAGCAAATATTTTACGTATTATCAATAAATTAGTAGATAAAGGTAACACAGTTTTAGTAATAGAACATAACCTAGACGTCATTCGCAATAGCGATTGGATCATTGACTTAGGACCAGATGGTGGTACTGGTGGAGGGGAAATCCTTTACGAAGGCCCACTAGCAGGAATAGTAGCTTGCGAACGTTCTGTCACTGCGAAGTATGTATGAGAGGGACGGTTCCCTTGCTTCCGATTTAGGAAGTGAGGGGACTGTCCCTATTTTTTTGGTGACTATTATCCTATTTCTGTAAAGTATCGTAGTTATAAAGGTGTAGCGTATTTGGTAAATTTTATTTATTTCAGGATAATGATCCTATTTACATAATATTACCATTTTTATAGGATCGAACATGAGACGATGAAGATAGGAGGCATGACCGATGAGTGAAAAAATAAAGGTCTCCTATGAGGAGGTAAGCAAGGCATTAACTTCAATTAACCAATCAGCTAATGCCTTACAGTATAAGACGAGCTCAATCGCCGAACAAAATAGATTAGAGTTTGTGAATAAGATGAATGAAGTAAATACGATGATTACTCAACTAGCTGAACAATATAAGCAGCTATTAAAGGAGCATAATCAACAAGTGGAGCAATCGCTAGAGGCGCTTAAACTTATTGATGAATCGTTAGCAGCATTGATGGACTCATTTTCACAAGGAGTGAAGCAGGCCTTAGAGAAAGAGTAGGGTGCTTGTTATCGATGGAGGTGAAATGGTAGAGCGTGAAACTTTTTAACGCAAGCAATCTTGATTCTGGTATAAAACAGGTGAAACAGTCAATCGATACATTAGAGAATCAGCTTCAAGATTTAAGAAAGCAAATCGATTATTTTACAGGACTAGATGATAATTTTACTGGAAAAAGTGGAAAATCAATCCGCATGTTTTATCAAGAAGTACATATTCCATTTATTCTCTTATTTGAACAAACGATAAGGCAATATAAAGCGGCATTAAATGTTGCTGAGAAATTATTTTTCTTATTTGAACCAGCTGATGACGGATATATCGAGGAAAGCTTCCTTGAAACCGAAATCGAACAAGGCTTGAAAAAAGCAGCTGAAATAACCCACCAATTAGTAGAGGACGTAAATGACGCGCTTGGCTCGATTCGCGATATTATGTCAATAAAGCATCTAACCGATGAAAACTTTTACATGGACGTTCAACGTGCCAAGAGATTTACACAAAGAACAATTAATCAATTACATCAAACCGATCACGGTAGAGCACAAGATTTAACTGACACAGAAACAGACCTACAGCTTCTTCAAAAGTACATAACGGAAATAAGAAGTATGTTCCAATCAAAAGACGTAACAATCTCAAATTATACGTTCAGGAAATTCGCAACAAATGCTACATACAAGGAAGTCCTAAGCGAAATCGAGCAAAACGCACACTATACACTCGATGAGCTATACGGAACATCCCCATATCTGCCAAATACGTATGTCGAAGCAAGATACCCTGGCCCAAATGCGCATTTGGATATGTTAATGAAAAATAGATACAGAGATTCGATTGAAGATCGAATTGAAGCAGCGAGTATAATAAATGAGCTAACAGATACGAAGATCACGAAGGAAGAGTTTGAGAGTTTAGAAGAGCGGCTTGTGGACATGGTTGAGATTAAAAATGGTGTTGATTCAGTCGAAAAGTATTATTTATACGATGATGGACTAATCGTCAAAGTCTCATCCGGTACCTATGAATTTGTTCAAAGCATCCCTGGACGAGATACAACAAATGGGAAAATAACCTATGATTTTAGCGAATACGATAAGAAATTTGTCGGAAACATGTGGATGCTAAGTAAAAATGGTACAACAGGCCAAGATGTAGCAGGAGCAACAATAGCCTACAACGAGGCCATTAAAAGTGGTAAAATCAAACCAGAAGTCCCTCAAACCGTCGATATTAACCTCGAACAAATCGAAGCAGCAAAGGAAGGGTATAACTACTGGACAGGAGAGAAAATCTCAGACGTTACGAAATACTCGATTATCGTAAGTGGAGTATTTAGTAGTTTTTCAGGTTTTAGAGGTGGTAGAGTTAATATTAATACGAGTGCACCTCCTAAAACGATTACTGTTCCGAAGAAGGATATACCGAAGATTAAGGAGAAGGTTAAGGGTGTTGAGGGGAATGGTGTTGGGAATAAGGGTACTGGTAATGGTAATAATGTTTCTGGTAAGGATGTTTATGGTTCATATTATGATGAAGCTAAAAAATTACATGAAAATAATCCTGATTGGTATCCTAACCCTGATGAATCTACTATAGTAAAGGGAAAAGAACTAAAGGAAGCAAGAGCAGACTATCGAGCATTAATTAGAAGAGGAGAACTTGAACAAGGTCATCATAGACAAGGTTTAGCTTTTGGAGGAGAAAATGTAAATTCAAACATACAGAAAACAGGAGAATCATCTATTCGCCGTAAGGAAATTGCTGATTTGAATTTGGATTTTTATCACGAGATGGGTTATGGTAAAAAGAATGCTAAGGTATTAAAAATACATGAGAATGAAAATGGTATTATTGTATTTGGTAATAATCCAAAACATACCGAGGTTACTAATTTCCAAAATAAAGTTTTGAAATGGCAAAGAGACAATGGAAAAAGATAATTTAATGAATGAAAGTAGGTGTATTTGTGAGAGAAACAGGAAACCTTATGAATAGTATATGGTTTGAAGAAAAATCAACTCTATCTCAATCTGAAATCAAAGAAAATATTTTAAAAGCTGTTACAGAAACGGAAGTTTTATTTAACTTAATAGAATTATATAAAATAGGGGATTTTACTCAAAAAACATTATTGATTCAATTAATGAATCAGACTAAAGATGAATCTGTTTTGAATTTATGTATTAGAGTATTTTTAGCTATTGCAACACATGATGACTTAAGGGATTCAAATAATCTTCGATTTCTTAGTGAGGGTACCGAAGAAACAATAAACACTTTTGCATCATCAGCCATAACATCACTTTCTCTTGATATAATTCCTTACTTATTAGCATTACTTGAAGAGTGGGATGAAATTAGTAATACAGCTATTATTATAAAAGACTCTATTGATTTTTTTCTTAATTTTGAAGAGTGTATTGGGGAAGAGGCAACTGTAGACGAAATAGGGGATTTTTATTTTAAATATTGTGATGAGAATGATACGGAAAGTTATTACTTTCAACAAAATTTAGCTTTTCCTGGAGAATTAGCTAAAAAATTAATCCAGAGAGTTATGATTGCAGCAAATAATGAGGAGCCATTAAGAATGGAATTAATTCCATCTTTATTATCAATTTGGACTGGTGAAAAAGTGCCTGGAGATTATAATACTATCATTAGTGCAAGCAATTATAAAAATTTTATTGATTATATAAATGGACTTTCAATTAAAAACTGGGAAAAGGGAGAAAAATATTTTTACGGATACAAGCTTTAGATATTAGAATGTGGCAAATGGTATTTACAGTTATCACTTTACGTTGCAGCAACATTTTCGAATTTCTAGATAAGTTGCATGACCAAGAATAATAGCAGAGAGAGTCATAAAATAGAAGTATGTAGAAATCAGGAACTCATGAGGGTTATGCCATTTTAATACTGGGATAGCGAGAATAGAACGAGAATTTAGTGAGATGACATTTTATATGCTAGGGGTAGTTAACGACATGGCATAGTTAACAAGCAGGACGAGAATGACAAAGCTCGTGGCGATAAAATCGAGTACAATGAAAGACAAAATAGTACAACAAAGGACTATATTGAAATTACTGAGTAGTTTTAAGGTGTGCAGAGTTTTATTTTTAATAGATAAAAAGATAGAAATATCTTTATTTAATTAAATATTATGACATCAATAGATTTAAATAATTAATCAAACATTTACAAATTTGCAGAAAGGTATTAATTACTAAGCAGTTTGAAAGTATTGTAAATATAAATAGAATTTGTTACTAAATACAATTAGGGCACTTACTTGTTTAACTAGGCAAGTAAGTGTCTTTCATATACAAAAAGCAAAGGATAATGAAAAAGAACAAGCTATGGTAGCAGCACTGGATGTTCTTGAACCAATCTTCTAAGGAGGTTGATAGGTATTACTTAAGGGGCCACCAGCTTTTTTTGCAGTATCATCGCCTGTTGAGAAGGTAAAACTATTGGAGTCTGAAAGGTCTTAGCCTATTTGAGAAATAACAATTCATGCAAACTTTTTCTAAGAAGTTACAGATTTATCGCAGAAAGCTTTCTTGAAACCGAAATCGAACAAGGCTTGAAAAAACAGCTGAAACGACCCACCAGTTAGTAGAAGAAGTAAATGCGGAATCCTTGGCTCAATTCGTGGTACACCTTCGAACTAAAAAATGGTCAAAAGCTATTATTAGATGACATTCACCAGATAAAAAGGCTACCGAGTTATATCCTGATTCGGGTTATGGATCGAGATGGACTGCACAAATAAAAATTGGTAACAAATCACTGGGTTCTGACGGTAAGTGGTATAAGAATCAGAATTTAGACATAGTTCATATTCCAATTAAATGGAGATAAAAAATGGAGTTAAGAGATTACGAAGTATTACCAGATATTTTGTCAGTCGAAGAGATTGAGTTTATGTTTAAGGAAGTCCTTGAAAAGTATTACCAAGGTAATATTGAAAAAAATAAATTCCTCAAAATACTAAATGAATTAACAGACCGTCAAGTCATGACATATGAATTACTGAATACAGATATAAAGTCTAAAATTGATGAGGAACTATGTAAATTATGGAATACCAACTCCTATGAAGTAGTGGATGTCATTCTGTCCATTGTTTTAAATCTAGGTTTGGAAAAATGCTTTCACCAAATTAAAGATTTATTAGAAAGTATTGGAAATATGTCTCAGGAAATTAAAGTAGAAATTGAGGATGCAATAGAAGAGGTTGGAGATAATATTTCCAATCCATATTTTAATCTAGAGAAGTAGTGCATTTTTAAAAGGTATAGGTATAAAAGAAATACAGTTTGGTTATACTGTTACGAAAACTTCTGATGGTGCAAGGGTTGAATACTGTAGCAAATATAGAACCAGCCATATTGGGAATATACGATTTATCAATAGGTAGTGACTGTGACTTACAATTAGTTTCTGAAAATGGGAAAATTAGAATTATTGACAATTTGACTGGTAATGAAGATTAGGTTCATTTTGAAATAGCAAGAAAAGATAATTGTGCATCCTAAAAGGAACAATAATACTCTCTTTGAAGGAACAAATAAAAAGTTTAAAAGCTCATTCCTACTTGCATTATGAGTAGGAATGAGCTTTTTTATAAGCGCAAAATTGAAGAGATATGAAATGAATAGAAAATGTGATTAGTACGTAGTAGAGTTTGATAAACAATGGGCCAAGGTGAATACACAGGTGAATTTAAAGCTTCTACTCATAAAAAAACTGTTTACGATGAAGAGCTGATTACTGATGAACAAATGTATAAATATTCTCAAGAGGCAATGGAAAATGGTACTGAATATATAACCAGAGGTGGGCAACAGGTAGTACAAGGAACAGCATCAAATGGATTAAAATTTGAAGGGTGGAAAAATCCAACTACAGGAGAAATAGAAAGTATGTACCCTGTTTTAGAATTAAAAAAATATGGTAAATAGGAGTGATTTGATGTTAAAAGATAAACAACCAGTCATACAAGATTTTTTCTCCTTTTTGAAGAGTGATTTACTTGAAGTTCTTGAGTGTTTATCCAAGGGAGAACCATGGCAAGATCATATGATGGGATACGAACTTCCAGAACATTCTGAGGAAATTGAATTTAAAGAAGGTGTAATGATATTTATTACCACTTCTACTTATAACGAAATCATTATGAAAAATATAGATTTTTATGAATGCTTGAAAGAAACATGCATGGAATTTATCGATGAAAGTCCAGAGCGAAAGAATCAAGTGTATTTACTTATTGACAAAATAAAGGTTGTTTTAAACTTAAAATAATCTTCAACTAGCACGGAATTTCAACCAAAAGTAAACAGGGTTACCTCTTGCTCTAGGATTATTTAGTAAAATCAACAAATAAGCACTTTTGGAGGGACAAAATAAAACTTTCAAGAGCTCATTCCTACTTATAACATGAGTAGGAATGAGCTTTTTTACATGCGCAAAACGGAAGAGATATGAAACGATTAGAAAACGTGATTAGTAAGTAGTAGTAGAGTTAAAATAACATGAATAGGCTTCTATGAAATACTTGGTCAAGATGTAACAAAAGCCCTCAAACCGTCGATATTAACCTCGAACAAATCGAAGCAGCAAAGGAAGGGATATCTACTGGACAGGAGAGAAAATCTCAGACGTTACGAAATACTCGATTATCGTAAGTGGAGTATTTAGTAGTTTTTCAGGTTTTAGAGGTGGTAGAGTTAATATTAATACGAGTGTACCTCCTAAAACGATTACTGTTCCGAAGAAGGATATACCGAAGATTAAGGAGAAGGTTAAGGGTGTTGAGGGGAATGGTGTTGGGAATAAGGGGAATGGTAATAATAAATCAGTCAGCGGAGCTAAAATAGATTCTGGAGCAGAGAATCCAGTATTTGGACAAGACTGGAATAATTATTTTAAAGATAAGTATGGGAATGGAAATGTTCAATGGAAACCTACGTCATTTGATGATATTATTGCAAATCCTGAAAGATTGTATGGAAGTACTAAAAGTGAAATTAAGTCAACTTTAGGTCCAAATTGGGTAGAAGGAATTTACGGAAGAAACGGTTCTGGTTGGAAGTTTACTAATCCAGATGGAAGTGTGTTCTATCATGGTGGTGGAGGAGTCCATAAAGGTTCATACTATGGATTTTCAAATGGGAAAACTAAAAAAGTAAAGGTATATAAAATCGAGGATGGTTACGTTCCTACTGTTGATGATAAAGGTACTGCAATACAAATTGATTGAAGAAGGGGAGTAAATTGTGATAACAATTGGAGAATCATTTGAACTATTTTTAGAGACCTTAAAACATTCGAACTCTAATGTTTTAACATTATCAGATGAGTTAATTGAGTATTATCTTCTTGAAGAGTTTGCAATGGAAGCGCCAGCTTATTTAAGTGAATTTACCCTTGACAGACTAAGGAGTGAAGGAATTATAGACGAGGAAATTTTAGGGAAAAGTAAAAAATTACAAAGTGTATACTTTTTAATAGACCAAATGAAAGTATGGAACAGTCTTTCTATAAAAAAAAGTTCAGAGTGGAAAGAGATTTTTTCTCTCTCCGATCAAATTTGTGAGTTGATTCATAAAAAATGGACAGATGAAGAAATAGAATATTTAAAAACATTATAAAATAATGAATAAGTCTGAAAAGCAAGTTTACGATTACTAAAGGAAATCTCAAAAGTTATGATAACGTTGGGGTTTTTAGGTTTTTGATATCGAGGGTCGCTTATATAGTAAAAACTTTTATTGACTGTATGATCTGAGCCTATAAAGTAGATATATAATTTTTCAGCGATGAGATGACTCTGATAAATTGATAGTACATTGGAAAAATCCCAAACAAAATTAGGTAGTTGAAAGTTCAATTCAATCGAACTTCCAACTACCTTTTTTCTTTATAATAATGATATTAATTATATGTAGGAAGTATTTGATTATTTTTACACTAAGATTCTTTTAAGTAATATCTATTTTTATAGCAATTTTATAAAGTTCTAAAAAAGTAGAGATTTGATGCTTGAACCGATAATTATTTTTTTGAACATTATATTAAAATTTGTTCTGAATGTTATTGATGGATGGACTGTATTCCATCGGATAATTGGGGGTAGTTATATTGGAATTACAAGATGAGATTTATATTAATAACAGGTTTATGTTCTAAAGGTGATGAATTTGTTGAACTATCTGATTATGAGAATGCAATAAAAATATACTTGAAAGCTTTAGATTTAGTTCCGGAACCTAAAAAAAATTGGGCATCGAGTACATGGATTTATACAGCATTAGGTGATACGTGTTATATGAATAAAGATTTTAATGCTGCTAAAGAGTTTTTATTTAATGCAATAAATTGTCCTGATGGGATAGAAAACCCGTTTATTATGTTGCGTCTCGGTGAAAGTTTATATGAATTAAGAGATGCTATGAGAGCTAAAGAGTATTTGTTAAGGGCATATATTCTTGAAGGGTATTCGATTTTTGATAGTGAAGATGTTAAATATTTTGAGGTGATTAAAGATGAGATTTAGGAGGTAGCTTATAATGGCTTATGTAACAGGTGAAAAAGGTGCCTATATACAAGAGTTAATGGATAAAAGTAATGAAGAGTTTGATAAAGGGAATTTAGAAGAGTCTGTTCTTTTACTGGAGCAAGCATGGGGAGAACTTCCAAATGATAAAGTGATTTATGACGAGAGCTTTTTGATATTAGATATTTCAATTTATTAAATGATGTTGAACGGATGAAAAAATGGGTAGATAAAATATTTGTTGCAGATCCTGAAAGAGGAGATACTGGAACGAGAATTATGGGCTGGTAAAGTAGCTTATGAATTAGGAGATTTATCTAAAGCTAGAGATTATTTGGATACTGCTAATAAGAAATCAAGAGGTAGATGCTTTAGTGCAAAAATAGAAAGTATCTAAAATTTTTTAAAGGATAAATAATAACCCAATAATTTACGATTATAAGGTTATAAATAAATTTTCATGGATAAAAATGCTCTTTACTGACTTGTATTATCGCCAAATGCTTATCAAGAGTACTCAAATACTTTTGAGCGTTTTTTGGTTTGGGTTATGAAAATTAAATTAGAAGTTTGTTACATGAGGATACTATTGATGCAGGAATAGTTTTTACTGATGATGATGAATAATTATGAAAGAATTAGTATGCAACGCATTCCCAGATGATTTTCCAAGTGATGAAGTTACATTTGATTCTGTAATTGTTGAGTAGTTATTAGTCCTTGATTGGCTTAATGCCTTTCAAGGTTTTTTACTTAGGTTTAGATTAAATCGGCTAATATTTGCGTGAGACAATACGAAAATGATTTGTTTGAGATTTGAGAGCTCATGATGGTTGTAGACAGACTTGAAAATACTATAAAGAAGCAACGAGAATGCTAAGTTAGCATGCGAGATGGAATGATTGTCATTGTATTATAAAATTGTTGCTTGAAAAAGTTGTACAACTCTTAAATCTTAAACTGTATACCATGCTAAATAAATCACATTTAATTTTTATTAAATACCATGCTAAATAAATCACATTTAATTTTTATTAAATACCATGTATAATAATTCATATAAACGGACGTAAGAAGTAATCTTATAAGTTGAAAGAAGTGTTTAAGTGAGTTTATATTTTGCTTATGTAATGGTAGGTCTGGCTATTGCAATGCCAATCGGAGCCATTACAATTGAGATGACGAAACAAGGTTTGAAAAATGGTTTTATGCATGGGTGGGCAGTAGGGTTTGGTGGAATGACAATCGATTTGATTCTAATCTTTGCCCTGTATTTTGGTTTAGCCAATATATTGGCAATTCCCTATATACAAATGCCATTATGGATTGTCGGAGCTATCTTTTTATTTTTTCTTGCCTATGATTCTATAAAAAATGCGGATAAGGATATTGCGATAGCAGGAGAAAGAGTCAATAAATCACTTTTTAAAACATATCGTAATGGCTTGCTTGTCGCTGTTTCTCCGGGAAATTTAGTTTTTTGGATTTCCGTGTTTGGAACGGTTTTATCAAATTCATATGCAGGCAGCGAATCTAGCAGTTTCATCATTGTCGCAATGGGGATTATTACTGGTATTTTATTACATGATATTGGTTTGTTAACAATCGTTTCCATCACGAGAAAAATCATGAACCGTCATATGATCAAAATGACATCTATCCTTGCTGGAATCTTATTATTTGGATTCGGGTTCTACTTTTTATATGAATTTTACATAGGGATTCAAGCATTTTTGTGATTTACCTAAAGAAAAAATAAGTGGTGCAGTTCCATTCTAATAGGAGAAAAGTAAATACATATTTTCTATAAAAAGACAAAAGACAGGTGTTAAGGCATCTGTCTTTTGTCTTTTATATTGTTCAACAAAAATGCGTGCAACACATTCCGCATTCCAAAGGTATTACATTGAGTAAGGGGATAAATGACATTTTTTTACAATCATGATATTAATTATATGTAGGTAACAGTTTACGACTGTCGAAATTCAATGTGTAAAACGAAAGCAGGTTTGTTCAACAAAAGGTCCCAGAAAATCAAACTAAAATCAAGAAATTAATGATTTGTACTACAAACTAATTCCCAAAGTGGAGGACTATTATGCAAATAAAAACCGTTAATCAGAATAATATTGAAATTGCTGTTATAAGCAGTAGTGAGATACTAATAAAAGATGTTCAGTCGGCATTGGATTTTATGGCGACAGTAGCGTATGAAACTGGCTGTAACCGAATCATTTTGAATAAATCGGCAATAAGTGAGGATTTTTTCCAGTTGAGCACGAAGCTTGCAGGGGAAATCTTACAAAAGTTTATCAACACTAAACCTAATTTTTCAATTGCCTGCTTTTCATCTGGATAGAAAAATATATCGTTTCCATTATTACTCTCATAGCTACCTTTCATTTCTCGAACCAAGTCAATTACCGTTATATAAATATTAGAGAAAATGAAAGGAAACTCTATTTAAAGAGCCTCCACTATTCTTGTTCAACTAACACTCCATTAACTAAGTACAATTCTAGATATATATAATTATGTTCTTTAGAAAGGGTGGGATCTAAATAAATGGGAAAAGGAAGAGCATGAGTGAACGATGAAAAAATAGTTTTATGTATCCCTGGATTATGGAAGGATAGAAGTGAATTAATTGAAGCGGTCGCTAGAAAAAGTGATGGGTTTATATTGGCAGGAAATTACATAAGCAAGCTTAAGGAAGATACAGATAGTTTTTTTGAAGTGGAGCTGGATGGTTATAATGAACAATTAGCAGAAGCTTTCGAAATAGCAGGAAACGGAACTTTTTCAAAAAAGGAACTTAGTACATTAAAGAAACATTCCTTAACGATATACTTAATTGGAGAAGGCGGTTCGTTTCACCAGATAACAAAAATTGTAGAAGTTGCCTATGCTCTATTAAAGGCTGGTGGACTTGGTGTTAAGGTTGAATCTTCAGGAGTGGCTAATACGATAGAAAAATGGTCTAAAGTAAATAATGCAAACGACATGGTGGAATTATTCGAGTGCTTTGTAAGTGTAGTTGAAGATACAGATTTTTATTACTCATGTGGTATGCACTGTTTCGGGCTACCGGATGTTATTGCTTTTAAAAATCAAGTATCTCCATCCTATGCACAGGAACTAATGCAGATTTTTTGTTTGTATAGTCTTATAGAAAATCCAAATTTAATAGATGGTTCAACATTCAGCATTGATGAGAACAGCCCAAGTTTTATTTTGCGACAAACATCATGTAGACATTTCCCAGAGGACGACTTATTCCATAATAAGTATGGCATTTGGGCTTTGGTGAAAAAAGACTAATAGTTTATTATTTTCCATTGAGGAGCTAAAACTCAATAATGATGCTCCATTATTAAGAAATCCAGAATATGAAGGGACAGTCCCCATTTTGGAAGTGGGACTTGGAAGTGGGGACTGTCCCTGATTTTCTTATTTTATTAAATTCTCTCCCATCATTTCTCCAATCACCTGATCAACACAAGCTTCAATCGCCTCCACCTGTGTTTTCATGTGCTGTACCGTATCACCAATGGTTTCCCCGTGAATCGGAATAGCCAAAACAAGTAATTTGCTATTTTTCCGTTTAACAGAGATTCCTTTCTTTTTAGCAAGCTCATACAGCCTCTCACCAAATTCAGTCTTATTATCTAAAAACCTCTGATATTCAGAGTGGTTTTGGATTTTTTTATGCGGTACGTAAGGGTATGTTTCAAAACGAATTCCGATTTCGTTTACGCTATTATTTCGGTTGTCTAGCATATTGATATAGGTGTCGATATGGACATTAAAGGTTTTGGATAGCCCTGCCTCATGGAATGATTCATTGCTTGTCCAATTTGTTTTCGTAATTAAAAACAGGAAGTTATTTCGACCTGCTCCTCCGACTTCACCCCATCTTAAAAGGAGATCCTTATTAGCAGAAAAGGCATCATATAAAATGGCCTGCCAGCATATTTTACGCTGCATTCCGTCCATTTTTAGATTTGTTTCTAAGCTTTCGAGCGGCTTTTCGATTGGACGATAGAAGATTGCTAGCTTCTCTTGAAAATCATTAAATAGTAAACGAAGCTTTTCATCATTTACATGCCAGCTGTCCTTTAAGAAAATTTGATAGTTTAAAAAGATAAATTGAGAGTTTTTTGGTTGGGCTGTTGTATCCAATGCTAAGAAAATAAAATGAAATTCGATTTTCTCTAAGGGCATTTTATATCTTTTGGCAATCCGGGCTCTTGCCTCCGAAGACTCATAACGGTTTGTTTGTTCATGTCCTTCAGCTGCACCCATTTTATTTTCGATTATGATTAGCTTCATTCTATCACCAGAAGAAGCGCGGATAACAATATCAGGAGTTCCGATCGTTTTACCTAGTCCTACACGTGTTTTTACATCAAAGGAAAAACCCTCTTCAAGCTTGATTCCAGCTTCATGTAAGAACCGAGTTGTAAACGGAGGTGAATCCTTGAAACAAGTCACAAGAAAGTCTGAAATCGTATCCTCTCGATAAAAAATATTTAATGCATCAAATGTGTTCATTCATTACTCCCCCTATAAATATGGACGATTCTTCTGTTTCAATTTTTAAAAAATGAAAAAATGTCCCTGTTTTAACGCTCCTTTTTCTTCATTTCTCACTATATAACATATGAGATAACATTTCTATGAAGAAAGGGTAGTGATGAAAATGGCAAAATATCGTATGGTATGGACAAGTTTTTGGGACAATCCGATCGTATTAGAAGAAATGACTCCTGAGGATAAGTATTTCTATCTTTATCTCCTAACAGGTCCACGTACAACACAAACTGGTATTTATCAGATAACGAAAAAACAAATTGCGTTTGAATTAGGATACTCAATTGATAGTGTTCAACTGTTAATGGAACGATTCATTCATCATCACAAGCTCATTCGCTACAATCCTGAAACAAGAGAGCTGGCAATTAAAAACTGGGGCAAAGAAAACCTACATAAATGCGGGAAGGCTGTGATGGAGTGCATCATGAAGGAATTAAAGGATGTTAAGGATACCTCGCTTATTCAATATGTGGCAGAATCAATAGAAAAAGAAGAAGTTCGCCATCTCTATGAATCGTTTTGTGAGCCTGAAGAATCTCATAACGATGAGGACAACCAAAATGAAGAAAATATCTTTGGAGCGTCAGAATGTGAAGAGACTGATGAGGCTTCTTTGCAGCATTTTACGATACGTGGGGAAAAAGAAAAACAAAAAGAAAATAAAAAAGAAAAACAACAAAAAAAAGAAAAACAAAAAGCACCTGCCCCAACTATAGAGGAGGAGCAGGATTTAGATACCACTCCAAGCGTAGTGGTTCAAGGACATACCGAACAAACAGATGATGTGAAGGAAATTATTGAGTTTTGGGACAATAATGGTTTTGGTTTTTCAAACCTAAATGCAAAAGAGCGGTTGTTGTTGTGGTTAACTAATTCTAGCTTTTTACAGCCTAAAAATGTGATTTTAAAGGCGATGGAAATAGCCTGTGCTAATAATAAGCGAAGGCTGAACTATGTTGCTGGGATCCTTAGGAACTGGGAGAATGAGTCGTTGCTGACTGTTGATGAAATTGAAGCATATGATTATCAACAGCATCGTCAAACAAGTGAATCCTTTTCTGCGGGAAGAGATGTTCCAAGTGGATTTGTGCTTGATATTACAGCTGGTGAAGAGGAATAAGTATGCCCTTTTTTCTAAAGTGTGAGGAAAGACTTTTTAAGTTCATCTATAATGCTAGGAATACTAGTGATAAAATAGTCCTATAATTCTGGCAGAATGTATAAATTAAATTTATTTTTATAGAATTAGATTGTTTATGCATTTTGCTTGGAGCCTTGCAAATTCCATAAACAGAAATACGAGGTTTCTTTTGTTGCTTATGAGGGGGAAATAGACATGTTAAATTTAAAAAAAGTACTAGATTCACTGTCAAAAAAGAGGCCAATTTTTCATGCGGAGGCTGATTTTCAGCAATCATTAGCATGGGAAATTCGCGAGCATTATCCAGAGAGTCAAATTCGCCTAGAAACAAAAGTGTTTGGGGCGGACAGAAAGGTGTATTTGGATATTTTATGTGTTTATCAAGGTCGCAAATATGCGATCGAGCTAAAATATAAAACACTTTCCTATAATTGCACAATTAATGATGAGGAATTTGCATTAAATAACCAGGGAGCACAGGATAATGGGAGATATGATGTGTTAAAGGATGTGCAACGGTTAGAGGAAATGATCGCTGCTGGTGTTGCAGATGAAGGGGTTCTCATTTTTCTTACAAACGACAAGTCCTATTATGCAATGCCTACGCAAGAAATTACGACAGTTGATCGGAATTTTCGCATTCATGAGGGAATGACGGTTAACGGTGGTCTGTTTTGGGCTGAGGAGACAGGAAAAGGGACAATGAAGGGCAGGGAAAAACCTATTCATCTTAAAGGAAGGTATGTAATGAACTGGGAGACTTACAGCCTTCTTGACAACAGTAGTAAAGGTGAATTTCGCGGCCTGATGCTTCAGGTATATAAACAGGATTCTCATCATAAGGCAAAGCTTGAGTATCCATCATGGTTTCAATCGTTCTCTACAAAGGGAGAGATCCCGCTCTCTCAAAGAGACTTAATTGAAAAAATAGCAAATCATTTGCATGAGATTGGCTACAATGTTCAAATAAACCGCGAAATTGGTAAGGACAAAATTGATTTATGGGCGGTAAAGGACACGAAAGTGATGGCGATTGAAGTGAGGTATAAAACAGCACTTCTGCAAACAATCTATGGAGATAGCGAAATGCATTTAAAGAAACAAGGTGCACAGGATATTTCCCGGTATGATTACATAAACGACATTGGGAAGTTGGAACGAGTGGTTCAAGGTAGACCAGATGTCAAAGGCTACGCGCTTCTCATCACAAATGACCATTTATACTGGCAGCAACCAAAAAGACAAAATCCCGTCGATGAGGCATTTCATATCCATGATGGACATGTTGTTGCAGGAGTATGCTCTTGGAAGGAAGAAGCATCTCAAGGAACCACTTCAGGACGAGAAGAACCGATATCTCTCACGCATTCCTATAAAATGAACTGGCAGCCATATCTTCAGCTTGGTGAAAAGAAAAATGAGCTATTTCAGGCGTTGTTAGTTGAGGTCAGATAGGAGAGGTAATGTTAATTTTCCAATATGGTGCAAGAGAGCCATTCCCTTCTTCTTGACAAGCGATGTATGTAGGATTAAAATTATAAATTATTTGAAAATAGTTTTACTGCAAATAAAACGAAATAATTACCAGCTATGAATGCTATGGATAAAACTATAGCAGGAGCAGCTTCTGGAGAGACCGCAGTTTTGCGGCGCCGAAGGGTTCACTATCTCAGGCGAAAGGACAGAAGAGTATCGAATTTCTATTTGTTATTTGGCTAAGTTAGCATAACAAATATTATTTAGTATTCTTATGACCAAGAGATTTGGAGGACTTCCGATCTCTTTTTTTGAGGGGTTTTTTGCTCATTTTTTAAGAAATGGGCTTGGCTGGTTTTAAGGAGGAGTTAGATTTGGCACAACAAGAATTAAAGAGGGATTTAGCGAATCGCCATGTGCAGCTCATAGCAATTGGAGGCACGATTGGTACGGGTTTATTCTTAGGTTCGGGTAAGGCGATACAATTAGCTGGACCATCGATTATCTTTGCTTATTTAATCATCGGGATCGCGGTATTTTTCATTATGAGGGCACTAGGAGAGCTTTTGTTGTCTAAAGCTGGCTATCAATCGTTTACAGATATTGCTGAAGACTATCTTGGACCTCGAGCAGCGTTTGTCACAGGGTGGACGTATTGGTTTTGCTGGATCATGATCGCGATGGCAGACATTATTGCCGTTGGTGTGTATGTCCGCTATTGGTTTGATGTTCCCCAATGGATACCTGCAATTATCTGTTTATTGATTTTATTAGGCTTTAATCTTTTAACGGTAAAGCTTTTTGGAGAGTTAGAGTTTTGGTTTGCGCTTATAAAGGTCATCACAATTCTCTTTCTCATTGCTGTTGGTGTTGTTTTACTCGTGATCGGATTTAAGACTGATGCAGGGACAGTGACGATTCAGAACCTTTGGGAGCATGGCGGAATTTTTCCAAATGGTATTTCGGGCTTCTTGCTTTCATTCCAAATGGTGCTGTTTGCCTTTGTTGGTGTGGAGCTAGTCGGTGTAACGGCAGCAGAAACAGCAAATCCAAAGAAAAATATTCCATCAGCAATTAATAAGATTCCTTTACGAATCCTATTTTTCTACATTGGGTCGATCATCATCCTATTATGTATTAACCCATGGACAGAGCTAAATGGAGCAGAAAGCCCGTTTGTAAAAACATTCAGCTTAGTTGGAATCCCAATTGCTGCGGGAATAATTAATTTCGTTGTTTTAACGTCAGCTGCTTCTGCCTGTAACAGCGGATTGTTCTCAACAAGTCGAATTTTATTTAATTTAAGCAAGACAGATCAAGCACCAGAAAATTTTAAAAAGCTTAATAAAAATCATGTTCCTGGTAACGCGTTATTGGTATCAACAATTGTCGTTTCAGTAGGAGCCCTTTTGAGCAAGCTTATTCCAGAGCAAGCCTTTGGAATCGTATCAACGATTAGCGCGATTTGCTTTATTTGGGTGTGGGGTGTTATTCTCATTTGTCATATAAAATATAAGAAAACGAGACCGGAATTACATGCAAAATCAACATTTAAAGCACCTTTTACCCCATTTATAAATTATGCGGTTTTAACGCTATTTGGCGTGATTTTGATTATTATGCTGTTTGCTAGTGAGACACGTCCGGCGTTGCTGCTCACACCTTTGTGGTTTGTTTTGTTGTATGTGATGTATTCATTAAGAAGGAAATCAATGTAAAACGGGTTTGGTTGATAAATAAAAAATAAATAGTAATATTACAATAAGTCCAATTCGCATAGGAATTGGGCTATTTTTTTGTGTGTAAAAATATAAAAGCAATAGTAGATACCTGTTATCAAAAGGTGAAGACTTATTGAAATAAAGCTACCCGTTCGTTGGAGAATAATATAGAGATGAAATTATTTCAGTAATGCTTTTCCTGTTAAAATTTCAAATAGCTCTGCTGAATCTTGCTTTTTTTAATTTCACATAGCCACCGCTATCCGTAACTAACTCTACATTTTCCCCATTTGAACTAATCCATAGTAAATATGAGGCTATATACCTTCACTACCATCGCCGTGATAACCCTTTGTTGAAGTATAGCATCTGTTTGTTTAAGTGAAGAAAATCACAAGGTAATTTATAATATGAAAAACATAATGACATTAATAAATACGATAGTTACAGCAAAACCCAATACAAACTTTTTAAATGTAGCTTGTATACTTCCGTTCTGTACACCTCTAAATACTAAAATGGATATTAATATGATGAGTAATATTATTAGAGTTGTCATTATTTCACCTCAATTCCCAATGGCTTAATACCTCGTACGATTACCTTTTAAAGTTCATTGCATTAATCGGCTTGCTTCATCAGTAAGTCCCATATTGTTCATCGTATCAATTACGATCTTATACAGTTCGTGGTTGTCTTGCAGGATATAATAAAGCTGAAGGTCTCTGAATAAGGCAAGTCTTGAGGCAAATGGTGCTGAATTTATATATTCCTGTAATAGCTTTAAATCAGGGTCTGTGTCTTTATAGAGCGGGAACGGGCTGTGCTTTTCGTGTTGAAGGAGAGGTTCAGTGACGCCCAGTCCATCCATTGTTTGGATGCAAACATTTCTCTGACGTGCCAATCCGACATCCTGAACATAACGATACGGATTATCAATATGAGGTAACTGAAAATTCTCCAGCAAAAACCTTTGGACTCTTTCCCGAACTTGTTTTTCATTTTCAGTTGGTTGATACGGGGAGTTCGCCTCCTCTGTGGTCCATCGCTCTTTCGTTTCTAAATATTTCTCCTCACTTGAAAAATGATTATAGAACAATGCACTGTCAGTCAAATTAACTCTTAAAAATTCACGTAAATTCCTAGCAACGATACGAATTGGAGTGTCAAAATCCATTGGACTTACGCAAACAATAGGTGCAACCTCCAATTCAGTGACAGATCCATAATCAGTCAGAAATCCATAGTGTATACCATTCGCACCAATGTTACCAAATACAATGACATCACTTGGTGTGTTAAAATATCTAAAGTTCTCCAGAGAAAGGTAAAAATCAAGCCCCTTAAAAAAGTCCTCAGTGTCACCAAGATCATTTTGTAGGTCAATTAAACGTTGGAGTGTAGGCGGTACAACGTATTTACCAAAATTACTATCCATTAAATCACAACTCCTTGTACATTTTTTTGAAATATTACCTTGTTAACTAATGCAAATATAATTCCTTCTTCTTCAGAACCTCCCACTTTAGTTCAAAGAAAAGCATTTTAATTTGACCTTAGATGATTTAAGAAGGCAGAAGCCAAAAAAATGAAAGATAAGCCTGTACCTAGAGTATCAGGTTGGATTTTTAATAAAAATGGATTAACAATATGATTTATAATCGTAATGATTATTGCTAGTGTCACCAAGAAAATGTTTGTTCTCTTCAATCTCACTATGTTATTTTCCATCGAAACACCTCCGTTAAATTAGCAAACCTTATTTTTACATAGATTAAAGCTCATTTTTTATTGAACAATTCTGCCATGTTAATAAAGCAAATGGTTTGTATATGACTAAATTCGATTATTTTTCTTAATTGCCTTATATAAATACAAACTCAGCCAGCCACCAACTAAGGCAATTGGTACAGAGAATATTCTGTTCGGATTCCCCTCTTGAAGCCAATCAATGTTAAAAATAGGAACTACATATAAAAGAAATAGCAAAATCACAATCCCTGAAACTGCTCTAATAAGAAAATCTTTCATAAGATTAAATCACCAATCTCTACAATTTTCTTTTATTTTACCAAATTATAGTAATTCCTTGTATAAATATAATTGATTGAAGGTACCTTTAGTATTGTTTTTGAATTAACGCACCTCTTTGGGTAAAAACATAAGATAAATAAATTAAAAAAGTAGGGATACATAATGAAGGGTTTATATTCGATACTATTCCTCTGTTTTTTATTAATTGGAATTGTAAACTACAATGTTGATGCAACTACTTATGATGGAGTCGTAGAACTACCAAAAACAACTAATAATAATACTCAAGTAGATGAAGGTATACCTGTTAAAATTAACCTTACAGTTCGAGTGAAAAAAGGTAATATTTTAGAATTTGATTCCAATGTGTCATTAGTAAAGGAAATCGAAAAATTATCAGGTAGTACTTCACCCTATATAAGGATAACTAACTTAGATAATAATGAAGTTGTTTATTCGGATTTTAACAAAATTAATCAAGCAAATAATCAAGAGATCAAATTAAAACATACTTATCCATCTATTAAATCTATAAAATTAGATGCAGGTAGATATGAAATTTTTTATGAATATCGATTGGAGGTTAAACCAAGTAAAAAGGATGATCCATTTATTATAGAAAAAAGTGGTGGTATTCCTATAAGAGTAAAATAGAAAAGATCATTAGCAAAGATAAGCAGCATAGATACTCTATACAGTATTATTAAAATTGCTATTTTAAGAAGTTCAGTAAAAGCCCATCTCTTCCATATCAAAGGATAGGCTTTAATAATCACTACAACAATTTATTTCACTGTGCATATTCAAGTATTTGCACTTTTATTTGAATAAAATTGTGTCACTACTTGTTGTTGTAGCGCGCCCGTTAGCTTAAAAAATACACTTTTGTAATCTGGGAACCAACTCATGATAATTAATATAAAAATCTTTGATAGAGATGACTGCAAAGTAAGAAGAAACCTCTGAATTAACTAAAAGGCATTCATCATAAATTAAGCTAATACTCAATTCTTTTTTAGGTACGATTTTCTTTTGCGTTAGTGATTTTGCCAATTCTACATAAATCATTTCTACTTTTTCATCAATAGACCTTTCTACGGCAAAATGGCCTACAAAGCTATCCCACCATACTTTGTAGGATTTATAAATTTCATTAAAATTCTTAAAACTATTGGAATTACCCACGAATAAACTTTGGTAAAATAAATCCTTTTCTTCATAAAAGATTTTCTGATCGTTACGATGGTGGTCAGATATTCTTTGTGAAACGTTATCCCATAAATCTTTAAATTCTAATTCAAATTCTTCCTTAAAAACAAATTTAGATGGATAATACGGAAATCTTAATTTTTCTTTATTACAATTTTGATTGATGTAAATATTTTGGAGGTAAATCAAAAAGTTTAAAGTATAAGTTGCATCTGTTCTCATTAATAATGAATTTTCCATTGTACTTCCTCCTAACTGCCTATTGTAATCATTTCAATATGTATTACTAACCCGCACCTCGATATCTACTATTTGTTTTTCGGCTTAATTAAATAAATAAGCCTTAGATAAATAATCTAAGGCAAAAGCACGTACCATCTTTCGTTCACCTTGAAGTGCAGAAATTACCCTTCCTCGTTTTCCAAATAAATAAAACCACCATCAATCAAATTTTGTAAATACTCATCAAAGCTGTCGGCAACCACTTCATATTCATCAGGGTCGTGGATAAAGCGAATGATTTGACCGGATACACCTTTATCGGAAGGGTTGAAATCAATATAGAGTCTTGACGAACCGCCATTGTTCATACAGTCTGAAAAATGAAGATATTTCCCTGGGAGAAGTCCTTCCCGATTTATCTTAAGATCAACAGCTTCCTCGTCATCTTGATAGTCTAAAAGATAGGAGATGTCTTCTTCCTCTTTTGAACTTTCAAGCATTTGCTGTGTAGACAGTAAATAATATGGATATGTATCTTCTTCAACACCTGAGCCTAAAATACAAACGGCAATTTTGTTATCTCCATATTTCCGCCAATATGTACCATCGATATTTTCAAGTAGACAGATAAGTGATTCGGGGCAATTTGGATATTCTGCTCTTAGTGTAGCAATATCCTCTTTAGTAGCACCGCACGCTTTATTTAGTTCCTTGAGTTCATCTGTTGATAATGCTGATCTCAAGCCTTTTAAAAAATCGTTTATTAAATCCATATTTCTTCCTCCAAATAAAAATGTGAAATTTTTATGTTAGGCTATCTGTCTATTAGTACATCTTATTCATAGTTTCAGGCTCTAAAGGTTCACCTGATCTCATCAATAACATAATAGACCATAACAATAAAGCTGATAATAATAGGGCGCTCTGTAAGGAATTTTCAACTTGCTACGAAAGTAGAGTAATAATGATAGATTGGGATAGGAAAATGTTAATCCAATAATTCCAAAACAATTATTGGGTTAAAAATCAGATAAATACCTACGAGTGTTAATGCAAGTATAAAAACGATTATTACTTTACTTTTCATTTCCTTACACCCCATTTTTATTTAATCAACCTATAATCCATTTCAATTCTATTCTACCATAAAAATCCAATATTCTTTCTCTACTATTCTATAATTCGTTCAACACAAAAGGGCATTAATCCTTATTCGATTAATGCCCCATCTTGAAATCTCTTATTAAAAATCCTTGTTATAGCATAGTCATCCCGAAGTGAGTCATGTCTCGAGGTCATGAATCTGAAACAACTGCTTCCTTTTTTCGTTCTTTGACTTTTTGGGTACTAAGGATAAAACTAAGAATTGCTGCAATGCTACAAACATACGGAAGGGAAGGGTATCCCCATTTCGTTATGACATAACCACCAATCATTGAGCCAATCGTAATACCGATATACAAAGCCGTGTTATTCCACGCCATAACAATTCCTCGTTCGTTTGAATATTCGACCGCTAATCTTGCTTGGTATGATGTAAATCCTGCATATCCGACCAAAGCCCATAGGAACAAGAAGAAATAAATCCAATCACCAGATGAGAAGAATATCCCTAAACAAACGAGTATTAAAATCAAGAAAATGAGCGTAACCTTCGATATATTCCTTTCTCCAAATCGATCTGTTAACTGTCCACTGATAAGACTGCCTAACACAGCTCCGATACCATAAAAAGTAATAGCTAATGCGATTTGTGTTGCTGAAAATCGATTTTCATAATAAAGTGAGGCACCTAAGTATACATAAAGAGCATACATTGAAATCGCCCAAAAGGTTGTCACACTTACCGAGCCTAGTATTCTTAGCAGATTTCCTGCTAATAGATTCCTCGTTAAATCATTTTTAGAAGCATATTTCCACGTGTTGAAATTTACGATCGCCAATATAGCTCCTATCATAGCCATAACAACAAAAACTGAACGCCAACCTAGAAAATGCTCTAATAACGTACCGAATGGCGCTCCTGCCCAAAGAGCTGTTAAGTGCCCTGAAACAACAATTGAAAGCCATGTCCCTGTCCGATTTGCTGGTGCAATATCTCCAATGATTGCGTATATCAAAGGAGTAATGGAAGCAACGGATAAACCAGCTAAAATACGACTAACAATTAACCAAAAAAATGAAGGAGCAAAAGCAGTTAGTATGTTAGACATGACGAACAACAATAAGCCAAATGTAATCATTGCTCTCCGTCCATTTTTATCCGAAAGCCACCCAAAGAAAGGAGCGACCAAAGCATATGTGACCGCAAAAACTGTTACCATCCATCCAGTCATCGCTGAACTAACATTATAGGCTTCCGCAATGAACGGTAGTAACGGTGATACGACAAATAAGTCAATTCCCATTAAAAACAAAGTTATCCACCCGACACTTAAACATACCCACCCTCTGAACTTCATTACATCCCCCATTTACAATTATTGTTACATGTATATTCTTTAGAGGAATAAAAAGGGACTTTTGCTTAAGTAAACTACTTTTGATAAAAGTCACCTATTTAGCAGCTGACTTAAAATTACTATGAAAAAATGTGTTATTGAAAATAAATAATTATTCAACTATGTGCCAATCTTAAAAACCTTACTTGCATTTAATGATGATATTTTGTACTCTGTTATATTACTCAAAATTTAAAGAGAAGGTGGATATATGAACAGTTTAGAAAGAGCAGCCTTACGAAAGCAGCAAGCGATGGAAATATTAAATGAATTACAATTAATAGAGAAATGGAATGCAGTAGGGAACTGTTTTTATAGTCGGAGCAGCTGCTTATGATTTAATCGTAAAACCAGATATTGACTTGGAAACATTTTGTGAAGCGCCGAATCCTTCTGATATTATGAGTGAATTGTCATTGCTCACGCTAAATAAAAACGTAGTAGAACTTAAATATAGAGATTACACGGGTACAGATTTTAATGGTCATTATTTTAAACTGATTTATCAAGCAGGGGAAATCGAGTGGAATATTGATATGTGGTTGTTCTCAAATAAACGGAAGGGGGCACTTTCAAAAGAGTTAGTACCTTTTATGAAAGAAAATTTAACAGAAGATACAAGAAAAGCAATTTTAGATATTAAAGAAGCATTACTTCAGCTTAATGAAGAGTACTCATCAATCTTTATTTATCAAGCTGTATTAGAATTTGGCATTCGAAATATAGATAGCTTTCTACAATGGGCTAAACATCATAACACAACAGTTCCGTTTCATTGGAAACCTAAATCATTCGCAATGGATTCATAGTATTTCAAGAAGAAAAGACTGGTTAGTCATTTACCCCTTATTAAATTAATTTGTTAGCACTTTAAAAGGGAGGATGTTGAAGCAAATTTTATCATCGGCTCTTGCACTCATAACTTGGTACAATAGTTCACAATCTTTTGCAAAGCGTATCTTTAATTTCCCTATACATAAAAAAAGAATATCTGACGTTACCAAATAAGGTGTCTGATATTCTGAAAAAATTCCATTAATTATAAATTACTTTTCTCAGGCTTTTTAATGCACCACTCCATGCATTATTTGTTCAGCATCAAATTGATATTAGATAGATGTGATTCAGCTGGTTTAAATGTTGTGGAGTTTCTAAAAGCTGTAAATGAGAATCGTACAATTAAAAAGGACAGCGAAAACTCTTGTCAATTTCAGTGCCGTTTTAATTATCAATATATTAGGCCTTCTTTAACTAGAGGGGTAGGTTAGCTGAAGAAGTTTTTAAGTTTGGGTGCTTATATTATAAAAGGAGATGAGAATGTTCGAGGCCACTGAAAAAGTCTCTATATCTTTAATAAAGCGAAGGCTTCCTCGATATTATGAGGAAGCCTTCGCTCTTTTCATTTATAATAGATATATAAACTCTAGGTGGTGTTCGCAT